>JAFGJY010000020.1 GCA_016928875.1 Candidatus Omnitrophota bacterium
AAGCCAAACGCTCTTGCTTTTGAGCAGCCGATCGTAGAACTTGAAGAAAAACTCGAGCAATTGCGTTCGATGACATCGAAGGAAACCGATTTTTCAGAGGAAATAAAAAAGCTTACAAAAAAGATCGAAACTACTCGGAAAAAGATCTTTAACGATCTCACGCCGTGGGAACGGGTCCAAGTTGCCCGACATCCTTCCCGTCCGTATACAAAAGATTACATTGACCTGATCATGACCGATTTTATCGAGATCCATGGCGATCGTTATTTCAGCGATGATAAAGCCATTATCGGTGGATTCGCAAGACTAGAAGGAGAAAAAGTCGTTGTGCTCGGTCATCAAAAAGGTCGTGACATAAAAGAAAATCTACTGCGAAATTTCGGCAGCGCACATCCTGAAGGATATCGCAAAGCGATCCGCATTATGAAAATGGCAGAGAAGTTTTCCTTGCCGATCATTGCCTTCATCGATACACCGGGTGCATATCCCGGCGTTGGCGCTGAAGAACGTGGCCAGGCTGAAGCGATCGCGGTCAACTTACGCGAAATGGCACATTTGACAGTGCCGGTGATAGTTGTCGTGATCGGCGAAGGCGGCAGCGGTGGCGCGCTCGGCATTGGTATCGGTAATAAGATCGCGATCCTTGAAAACGCATACTACTCGGTCATATCCCCCGAAGGATGTGCTGCGATCCTCTGGAAAGACAATACAAAAGCCGCGGATGCGGCAAAATCGTTACGCCTTACCGCACAAGATCTTTTAGAGATGAAGATCGTTGATGATGTCATCAAAGAACCTCTCGGTGGCGCGCACCGTGATATTGAGAAAACCACGAAAAATATGAAAGCTCGCCTCATGAAATATCTGGAGGATCTCAAACCTCTTTCTAAAAAAGAATTGGTAGAGCAACGGTATACTAAATTTCGTGCTATGGGCGTCTTTGCCGAATAACCTTACATAGCCCCGGTCACTCGTTCGACTACAATCATCATATATCCATGTGGAGATTTTTTAAATGGGATCGTTCAAAGGGGGAATTCACCTTCATTATAATAAAAAACGTACGCTACTAAATGCCGTCAAGACGTGCACGCCCCCCCATTTGGTCGCTATCCCCCTCTTGCAACACCTTGGTTCCCCGGCAAAAGCTTTGGTTAAAGCGGGGGATAAGGTAAAGGTCGGCACTAAGATCGGCGAATCATCCGGCTTCATGTCCGCCCATGTCCATTCCAGCATAAGCGGCACGGTAAAGAAGATCGCCAATTATTATCATCCTGTCGTTGGATTCGCTGAAGCGATCCACATTGAGTCTGACGAAAAAGATACCAAAGAAGATCATATCTATCCCCGCAACGTTCCTGACAATTTGACCTCTGAAGAAATACGCCAGATCGTCGCTGATTGTGGGATCGTCGGCCTTGGGGGCGCAACGTTGCCTACGCATGTAAAATTATCTCCTCCCAAAGACAAGCCGATCGACACGGTGATCATTAACGCTGCAGAATGTGAACCATATCTTACGTGTGATCATATGCTCATGCTCACACGATCAAAAGAAGTGCTTCTCGGCATTTTGCTGATCATAAAGGCGGTCAATGCCAAACATGCCTATATCGCGATCGAAGATAATAAAATGGACGCTTACGAACTTTTGTGCAGCAAATTGCGCTCGAACCGATGGGATGCGATCATTACCCCTTTTAAGCTCGCAACAAAGTATCCGCACGGAGCGGAAAAACAGCAGATAAAAACTATTTTGAACAAAGAAGTACCGCTCGGCGGCTTGCCTTTTGACATTGGTGTCGTCGTCCAAAATGTCGGTACCGCATATGCGATCTATGAAGCCGTCTATTTTGGAAAACCTTTATACGAACGGCTTGTCACGGTCTCGGGCAGTTGCGTGCGTACGCCGCGCAATGTCCTTGCACGTATTGGTACGCCTGCCTCGGCTTTGATAAAAGAATGTGGCGGATTCCTGAGGCCGCCAAGCAAGCTTATTATGGGCGGCCCAATGATGGGGCTTTCGCAATCGAGCGAACAGTGGCCTGTGATCAAGGGAACGTCCGGGATCGTTTCTCTCCATGAGACCGAGATCGATATTAGCGATTATCACAACTGTATTCGTTGCACCAAATGCGTCAATGCTTGTCCGATGCAGCTTGTCCCGAGCAGATTAAGCATTCTTGCCGAACACGAACGGTATCAAGAAGCAAAGGATTCGGGCATCACTGCTTGTATTGAATGCGGCATCTGTTCGTATGTGTGCCCAGCTAAAAGACCAATGGTCCAATTTATGAAGATCGCAAAAGCTAAAGCATTACAGAAATAGAATTATTATGAAAAAACTTATCGTTACAATAAGTCCGCACGAACGTTCGCGCGAATCGATCGCAAGCATAATGTGGGGTGTGGTAATTGCCCTCCTGCCCGCGACCGTCGCAAGCGTGGTCTTTTTTAAATTCTTAGCGATAAAGGTCATCATGCTTTCGGTCGCAACTGCGCTCGGCACTGAATATTTCACGCGAAAAGCACTTGGTCGATCGAATACGATCTCCGATGGTAGTGCTGTCGTTACCGGCATTTTGTTCGCGTTTTGTGTCCCCCCCACCTCGCCGTGGTGGATGGTCATGATCGGCAGTGCATGTGCTATTTGCCTGGTAAAAGAACTTTTCGGTGGCCTGGGCGCAAATATTTTTAATCCCGCGCTCACTGCCCGTGCTATCTTGCTTGCGTCATTCCCTGTCCACATGACAACATGGATACGGCCGTTCGATGCAATCGCATGCGCTACGCCGCTTGGCATAGTAAAAGAACACCTGACGATCCCCTTGCCATCATATATGGATCTCTTTTTGGGTAATTGCGGCGGATGCATCGGTGAGACATCAGCGCTTGCGATCCTTATCGGCGGCCTTTTCCTGCTTTATCGAAAAACCATATACTGGTATTATCCCGTATTCTATATTGGGGTTGTTTTTACGCTTTCTTATTTTGTCGGTAGAGACCCGCTGTACGAGATATTGGCCGGCGGTGTTTTTCTCGGCGCTTTTTTCATGATCACCGATATGGTAACAACGCCTATTACACGCTTAGGCGGTATTATTTTTGCGTGTGGTGCCGCTTTGCTTACTGTTGTTATTCGTAATTATGGCGGATATCCCGAAGGTGTTTGTTACAGCATTCTTATCATGAATGCGTTCACCCCGTTAATAGATCGCTTGTTAACGCCACGAATATTAGGAGCGCGATGACCGAGGTTCTGCAAACAGAAGACAAAAAAGCAAAAATGATCATGGACAAAGAATCGTTGCCCATTCTGCTGCTTGTACTTACTCTGACATGCGTTATTGGTGCAGGGGGACTATCACTTACATACAACACAACAAAAGATACGATCAACGCAACTGTTCTTCGTGAACAAAATGAAACGATAAAAAAAGTCTTGCCGGAGTTTAAAGGTGAGATCACGACTCGAATGATCCCCGTCGCTGATCAAGAGATCCCTTTTTTCATCGCACGTGAAAAAAATGAGATCGTCGGGATCGCAACGATCGCCTCGGAAAACGGCTACGGTGGGCCTGTTAAAGTAATGGTCGGCATCTTACCTGATAGTTCTATCTATGGCGTAGAATTGTTGCAACATCAGGAAACGCCGGGCCTCGGCGCTAAGGCTGCGGGAGAAGATTTTCGTTCCCAATTCAAGGGAAAAGTCTGCCGCTCCCCGAATGAAACACTGATCGTAAGAAAAGCCGGGGAAAAAGCGCACGGTCCCGAACGTTCGGTCAATGCGATCACCGCTGCAACGATCACCTCAGCAGCGTTTACTGACGCCGTCAATAAAGCTCTCGTTTCGTTTCAGGCACATAAAGAAAAATTATTGAGCGCAAAGTAATAGTTATGAACAAATTCATATTAATTACAAAAGGCATTATCAAAGAAAATCCGGTCTTTCGCCTTTTGCTTGGACTGTGCCCGACGCTCGCAGTTACTACCGAAGCCCGAAACGGTCTTGGCATGGGGCTTGCGACCGCGGCCGTGCTGTTGTGTTCAAATATTGTCATTGCAAGTTTCAAGAATTTTATACCGAATAAAGTTCGCATCCCCGTTTTTATCGTGGTTATTGCAACATTCGTGACGATCGTTGAAATGTTATTACATGCGTATTTTTTTCAGTTATATAAAGTCCTCGGCCTTTTTATCCCGCTTATCGTTGTCAACTGCATCATTCTCGGCCGCGCTGAAGCGTTCGCTTCTAAGAACACTATTATCGATTCTATATTAGACGCCATCGGAATGGGACTCGGATTTACTTTGAGCCTTATACTTCTCGGGGCGGTCCGTGAAATACTGGGGAACGGAACGTGTTTCGGTTTTACACTTTTTGGTGATGGATATGTACCGTTCATAATCATGATCCTGCCACCGGGCGCATTCATCGCCCTCGGCATTATGCTGGCGATCATTAATAAAGTCCAAGGAGCCCATTCATAATGGCAGAATATATTTTTATTTTGGTCAGCGCTATATTCGTAAACAATTTCGTGCTGGCTCGTTTTCTCGGGATATGTCCGTTCCTCGGCGTATCCAAGAAAACCGAAACTGCCCTCGGCATGGGAGCTGCGGTGATCTTTGTCATGTTCTTTGCTTCTCTTGCAACGCACTCTCTGTATAATTACGTTTTAGAGCCATACGGTGTTTCTTATCTGCGGACGATCGTTTTCATCTTGGTAATAGCATCGCTCGTGCAAATAATCGAAACAATTCTTAAAAAGATCAGTCCGGTATTATATAACGCACTTGGGATCTATCTGCCGCTTATAACGACGAATTGTGCCATCCTCGGCGTGGCGATCTTAAACATAGATCTGAAATATTCTCTATTGAAGAGTTTAGTGTTCGCGATCGGATCAGGCATCGGGTTTACGATCGCGTTATTGCTCATGTCCGGCATACGCGAACGGCTCGATACCGCAGATGTTCCCGAATCGTTTAAAGGTGTGCCGATCGCGCTTGTGACCGCCGGACTGTTGTCAGTCAGTTTCCTGGGTTTCTCGGGACTGTTCGTCTCGTTCATTAAATAGGAGTTTCGCATGACCGCTTCAAATGTACTGATTCCAATCGTTATCGTCGGGGCTTCCGGCCTTTTTTTCGCGTTCCTGATCGCGCTTGCAGCGCGCATTTTCAGGATCGATGAAAATCCTAAAATAGGCCAGATACTCAATGCACTACCAGGCATCAACTGCGGCGCCTGCGGCAAGGCCGGTTGTGCAGCGTATGCCCAATCGATCATTGAGGAAGATGCCCCCATTAATCTTTGTACGCCGGGCGGTGAAAAAGTCGCATCGGAGGTCGCTGTGCTTACGGGGAAAACCGCAGCAGCACGTACCAAAGAGATCGCGCGTGTTTTTTGTAGCGGCGGTGTGCATGCTCTTGATGAATTCGATTATGTCGGGATCAAAACGTGTACCGCTGATAATTTCGCGCTAAAAGGTCATAAGTTCTGTAAATTTGGCTGTTTAGGATTCGGTGATTGTGTTACGGCATGTAAATTCGATGCTATTTACATGGGGCCGGATGGTCTTCCGGTCATTAAAGCCGACAAATGCATCGCGTGTGGTGCATGTGTCACAGCATGCCCTAAGAAATTGATCGCCCTTCATGATATTAAACATTATGTCTTTAATTTCTGCAAAAGCCACGATAAAGGTGCGATCGTACGCAAGATCTGTCCCAAAGGATGCATAGGATGCGGGTTGTGTGTCAAAGAATGTCCCTTTGGGGCGATCACGCTTGTTAATAACCTCGCTGTGATCGATTATACAAAATGCAAACAATGCGGAAAATGCGTTAAGGTTTGCCCTACCGGCGTGCTGGTCAATCTGCGTCCGAAACCACAACCAAAAATACAAACAAAGTGATTTTTTCATTCTGTGTTCATGTTGAAAATTCTCTCGGTCATTTTTTCTTTTAAGAAAGAAAATAATAAACGAACGCTGATTATTTTGTTTTGATTATAGTCGCAAAGTCGTACAATGTTTTTTATGAATTAATGCTTCTGCTTTTGAATATAACGGAGGAACTCTATGGCACATATTATTGAAGCAACCGACGCAACGTTTGCAAATGAAATAGCGACCAATGAACTTGTCCTGATCGATTTCTGGGCAAGTTGGTGTGGTCCATGCAAACGACTCACTCCAGTGATCGACGAACTCTCGCAACGCTATCAAGGCAAGCTCAAGGTAATCAAGATCGATGTCGATAATAATCAAACGATCACTGAAAAGTATGAGATCATATCTTTGCCTACTTTATTATTTATTAAGAATGGCGAATGTTTAGACACGGTCACAGGCTTTGTACCGAAAGCAACTATCATCGAGAAGATTGAAAGCCTTTTATAGATGTGATAGTATTAGGTAGTAGTCTCACATAACGGTTGTACAAACCACGGAGGAGGCATAATGTTCATACGTTTACACAATAATAAGGGCTTTACCTTGGTCGAACTGCTCATCGTTATCGCGATAATCACGATCCTGGCAACCTTTCTTATTCCGAGCATCGGTTCGGGTCGCGAACGCGCCCGTCAAGCTAAGTGTTTGAACAATGTCCGGGTACTTATAACGCAAGCTTTGCTTAACGCTGAAGACTATACGGGAAATTTCCAAGGATACCCTTCTACGCTCGGCAGTATGTTCACGACCAACGGAAACATTGATATTGCAGCGGCAGATTGCCCTTCAACTTCGAATATTCCTTC
>JAFGJY010000021.1 GCA_016928875.1 Candidatus Omnitrophota bacterium
GCGGGGCGGGATTTGAACCCGCATAGGCTTTACGCCCGCTAGCCCCTCAAGCTAGTGTGTCTGCCAGTTCCACCACCCGCGCAATAACTCTAATTTTTATAGGTAGTTAGAACAATGTAGGCATAACATCTTTTGGACGTAAGGTAGTAATTTTACCGAAATGTCTGCGGAAGTCAATCTTTTTTGCGGGACTATCATTCTTTTATATTAGGCAGCGAGCAATATTGCTTTCGCAATGGCCTCATCCGTCGTATCGTCACCTTCAATTTGGCCAATAAACAGCTTTTCTTCAGCGTCGAACATTCTATCAAGCTGATTTAAAAATGTCCTCACGCCATCATTTTTCACTCCAACAGGCACCTTTAACTCTAGCCTGAATTCATCTTGAGCCTCGCCCCCCGCACGCTTAAGGTCGCTGTGTTCACGCTTGACCTTCTCAAAGTTCGTGATAATGGCACGAAAATTCGTTGTGAGCTTATCTTCAAGGATCCGCAGTGCATCCAACGGCACATCGGTCACGACCGTGATCTCCACATCACGGTAGACATCCTCTTCATTTGATTGTGGAACGATCAATAATTGTCCCGTCCTATATTTTAAACCATTTTGTAACTCCGCCCTGACACTGATGAGTTGTTCAAAGCTTTCAACATACAGTGGGAAGGTCAATGTGCTGTTCACACCGTCGCTCTCGATCTTTATTTCGCTCGCATTGAAAAGCAAACCCGTATTTTTAATAATGTCCGGCACTTCTCTGAGGAACAAGCTTCTGTCATCCGTACTTTTAATGTGCATATAATAGACCCCTTCCCCCATACCCATAAGATCGATCTCGCTCGGTACTGTAAATGAAACGGATTGCCTGCTTATCAAACGCGTAATATCTTTTTCAGTGATCGTGCCATTGCTATTCCCCAGTTCTTCAAGAAGGCCCGAGAGATCGTCTACTCCAAGTTGATCGATAGCATACAGAACATTCTTCTTATCGAGCTTATTCATCGTTAATACATTGATCTTGTTCTCCCCTAAAAGCAGCAACCTCCCCCGATACATATTATGGATCGTCTCAGGGGCTATAAGGCCATATCCAAGGACCCCAAATAACTCATTCCGGTCCTTAAGACCTAACAAGATCGATATATTATCTATAAACAGATATTCATCTTTGTTCGTATTCTTTAATTTATATTTTTCTACATATTCTGCATGGATCTCTGCCAACATTTGCAATATCGTCGTCTCGGCATCAGGGTAGACGATCTTTATTTTCCCGCTCTTCGGCGCTATCATGTATTTAGTCCTGATCTTAATGGCTTTACTTAACATCGAGTCTACGATTTTTGAACGGTCCAAAATACTTTCGTCTATCGCACCCTTCGGTCTGAATCGTGTACCCGCCAATTCTACATAGTCCCCGGGGCTGAACTGTGATGACACGTTCATCTTTGTCCCTTTTTTCTCAATATCCGTTATGAACACTCCTTCCGGCGAAAATATCCTGCGAACATTCAACGGTGAAAGGCTTAATACACCCCAATACCCTACGCCAAGCGCATCGATCGTCACTTCGGAAGCAAAATCCGCAGGTATTGCATCCTTCGGTAATTGGATCGGCCGATACACTGTCGAAGAATATTGCTTTTTACTTGCGGTTTCTTTTGTGAAAACATACACCCATTTCTCTGACAATGCCTCATACACTCTCTTGCAATATTCCCTACGATCCTCAATGTATTGCACACGATCATGTTCGAAGACCTGCTTTTTATCTTCGTTAACTTGTGCAGCCTTGAATACCCAATGAGTAAATGGGCTATTATTCTTATAAAGCGTGTACTCTTCACGATTGATCCCCTGGACCTCGACCGGGACACCATATTGATCAAGGACGATCTCGTTCGAAAAACGGATCCCTACGTCATACTCACTTTTTACTTCGATCTGTTCTTTGACCTTGATCTTGTTGTTCCACTCACCGACTTCTTGCGATATGCCATACAAATATTCGTACACCTGGTCACGCTTCGGGAATATCAGTCGGATACCGACAATATCCGAGATAAGATCGAAATTCCAATTTTTTTTATCGCGTAATTTTTCGAACACCGAATACCCGTCTTTAAGGCGGACCTCGATATCGACCCCACGGATCCCTTTTTTCTTTAAGATATCCTGCATGAGGTTACGGTAATATGGCACAAGAACGTTCTCTACTATTTCTTGATTGATACGAAGGTATTCAGGCGAATCACCGTCCTCTTCATATTCGATCATGGTTTGACATATCCCTGGAAATTTCTTTTCTAAAGCATCGCGGTAGCCTTCCATGATCATCGTGTATTTGTCACCAAATTCTTTACTGAGGCGTATCTTATCGATAAAAAGCCGTTTCTTGAACTCCAGTGCCAGCGCATCAAGACCCAGCCGCTCAGCGAGCAAAGTATACACTTTTTCATAATTGAAATACAATTGCTCAAGCTCTTTATCAATAGCATCTATACGTGATGGATCATTTTGAACTGATGCAAGTTTTTTCATCCATACTCGTTTATCCCCCTCGTCGATCTCCTTTAATAAATGCAACAATAGAACATCAAGATTACCACCTGTGACCTGGATCATCGCATTCATATAGTACTGGACTGCATGATCCCCCGATGCATATCTGACGGAAGGAAAATTGTGGACAGATATAAGCTGCTCAAGCATTGATTTAAGCCGCTCAACATCGTCTTTAAGACCTTGCATGACCTTTCCCTTTTTCAACTGGCCATCTAGCACATTACACAACGTTTTGTATTCGTCAACCGGCTTGACATCATCTGAAAGTATGCGGGAAGCTAACAATGCCATCATTACTGTCAAATAATCGATCTCGATATTGAGTCTACCCTGTATTTCACGGAGCCGTTTCAACAGTACGGTCGCTGCAAAATTCGCCGCTTGATCATCGCGGGACGTATTCTGAGGTCGCACATATTCATACGCCCATAAGATAGCTTTTTTCTTGTTCCCGGTGAAACCCTCGAATAAATAATCGGGGAATTTTTGTTTCTTTTCGACACCTTTCTTAATGCTATCCGCGTCATAATTGGCGGCGAGGCAGGCTATTTGACCGGGCTCGGGCAAAGCGGTATCCGCCGCATCCGCGATCGCTACATTCGCCAAAAAGACGATATTTACTAATAATGCTACTGTTTTACGAATATTCAACACATCCTCCACTCTTATGCGCTCTTGTAATGCATTATATCAAAATTCGGCGCTTTACTCTCATTTAATAATGCCTTTCTTTCATCCGAACCGACAACGTCATCAAGGGGTGTTTCCACTTCAAGGTCGACATCATTAAGCGCCATATGCGCTAATATTACCAAAACAAAAACGTGCTTAATATCTACCTTTGTGTCGGGATCTAATATCTTTTTATAATCTCGAAAACCATCAATCTCGGGATTGAATAGCATCTCTATGATAACATTATTATCGGAAACGCTTTTAAACATGGCTTGTATCTTTCCTTGGTGTCTATCCAGCATCCCTTGAAGTCTTGTTTGAATAACATTTTCAACCTCTCTAGCTTCTGTTTCTTCTACCAATTCGCCATCAACATCGTTTTCAACAATTCGCTCATACTTATATGCCTTAAGATTAGTGGCCAATGTTCTCCTCAGTTTCTTCTCTACGTCTGCATCAACGGCTGCCTGCATATTTGATACCACTAACTCAAGGGCCCCATACATATGCATACTATCGCTTGCTATAAGTTTAGTGATTTCCTCGAAATGATCTTTATAACTTTCGTTATCCTTGAACTCTATAAGGTTTATTTTATCAATAACCTCATTGAACATTCTTTCTGAATATGCTTGCGGATCCTGACTCAAGGCATCTACCCTGTTTTGCAGTTTTTCTTTCGCTTCTTTTATCTCGTTTTTCTGCTCCTCAGAGGCATTCCGAAAATAACTCCTTTCGTTCCCTGCACTATCTTTTGTGATCTTATCAAAGAAAGTCACCGCATAGAGCCGTAATAATCTGACGCTTGCTGAATTTTTAAGTGACCCTATATCCATGACTTTAATACGTCCGTCTGAATGATCAATAATAAATGTATCACTTTCCAGATCCTCAAATATATATCCCTGATCGAACAACCTGCCAAGAGCATCAAAGCATTGTTTAACAAATTCCACTGCTGCATCAACACCCTGTTCCTTATACAATGTATCCAGATAAGGGAACCAACCGTCATATGAGTTTTCTTTTAAAAAAGACTGCACAACTATACCATTGGAATACTCAATACCGAATAAGTTTTTGTACAAATCCCCGAAAGCATCGTTTCTATAAACTTGTGCCTCCACAACGCTATCCTTCAATGTCCGATTGTCCGAAATTGTCTTGTGTTTCTCCAGCATGTTACTCCATCCCAATCGGCCACCTCTACCTCCGAGCGATGGCACCTTGATCGCTTTATTTACGTACTCGTTCTCATTTTCCTCATTTATATAGCTCAACCTAAAGACAGTAGATTCACCACCTGATGCTAAATAAGCCACACTTAAGCCTTTCTTGTCCTTATATTCACCAAGACTCCTGATTACCTGTTCAACTTTTGGCATAAGATAGCCATGAAGGGTATCAAATACATAATTAACCAATTCGACAAGAACTTCATCCTTAATATCACCCTCATTGATCTGCTTACGCAATGCTGTACTTTCATTAAGCATAGCATCAAGGTCCGTACGGTCTACAGCATTTCTCTCAATATATTCATTCATTGAATAAGCATCGCCGTTGCGTGCAATATCAGCACATACACGCATCATTTTGCGGAATTTATCACTGATCTCGACATCTTCACGATTTGATTTTTCTAACATATCTACGGCTTTTATGCTTGCTTGATAATTATGCGGATACACATCATTATTTCGCAATCCTAGTTCTTCAAGCGTACGTTCTAGATCGATAAATTGTCGCTCATGTGTAAAGAATATCTCAAGCAATCGTTGTAACTCTGTTTCATCTTTCTCGTCTTTAATAAAAAAATCAGCTTCAGCTGCAATGTACTTTATTATTTGTTCTTTGGTCTCTCTCTGAGTAGGTCCCTTCATAGTGTTGTACAACTCCTCCACATATCCTGCTTGATTTTCCCTCCATCCTTCGAAGTTCTTTACATAAGATGGTTTTTCATCTTTAGCAAGTTTACTCTCTATGGTACTCCGGACATCCAGTCGACATAAACGAGCATATAAATTATGCGGGTCACTTTTTTTGTACTTTTCAAACATGTCTTCAGCATTATAAAGACCAAAATATATATTAATGTACTCCACATAACTTTTCGAAAGTGATTCTTTTGTCCCTCCAATATCAGCAACACGAAGCTCTCCGTTAACAGATATAACATTGTCCTGCATCGCATCGGCGAGATAAAACCCCTGCTTATGGAGCCTCAGCAACAATTTAATATATTCATCGATAAGTTTAAAGGATGCTTTTTGATCTGCTTTAACCTGCTTAAGCATATATGTTATACTCTTCATATCCGTAACATAATCCTGAACGATCACCTTGTCTTCTCTCGCAATCCTCTCCCCCTCATCATTGTAATGTTCGTAGATGTATTGAGGGATAGAAATGTCAGAAACCGCATCACAGGTAATGAAGCAATCATCAAGAAATTCCTTTTTATCGTATGCACGTTGATATAATGCAAGATTCCTTTCCCATGCTTTGTCGTTCTGGTCAAAACTTGGGATCTTAACTACCTTCGCGAGTTCAGCTCCATCTTTTTTAAATACGACTTTAAAAGCCTGGGACTGCCTGCCAGAACCCAAATATTCTATAGCTATATCCGTCGCATCAGCAAAATAATCAACTGCTTTTAACATGCTGTGCATTTCTTGCTCGAAATTCTTCATAATGACAGTCATAACAAACCGGTTAACCTTTTCCTTTTCAGGGGCTGACCCCGCTTCCATCACAGAGATAACATCATCATTAATGAACTTCTGCAATTGTATGGTCGATATCCCGTACTTATCTAATAGCTCTGCATAATCCCCTTCATTTAGATATGAATCAATAGCAAATGCGTATATTTGCGGATTTCCACTAAATAATTCATGCTCTTCCAATTTTTTTATCGCCATTTCAACATTGTTTTCCTGGATCAAGTTAATGATATCTCTTGGGAAAACTTCAGCAAGCTCTTTGTGTTTAGACGTTTCTTCCACAGCAGGCGGAAGAAACAGTTCATCCAGTTTGTCAACAGACTCACCAGTAAGTGCAGATAACATCACATCATTGATGAATTTAACTGCGCCTGAAACCGTGCCTGACATTGTGATTATGTCGTGATACTTTTTCAACAAGCTCGTCACGTCTCTTTCTATCCGGTTGTATGTCTCTAATGGAAGATCAATGCGTAATAGTAATTGTTCTTCAAAGGCTAAGAATGATATTGCGTGCTCCACACCATATGAAGCCCCAAAAGCACATATGGCTTGAAACATATTTACTTGCGCATGCACACGCTGCTTTTTCTCATCATTGTTCTCTTGATCTGCGACTACAAGCTGTTCTTGCAGCAATTGAACAATTTCTTCAAATAAAATACGTGCATTGTTCGCCTCATGATCGATCCTCGCATCATCTCTTTTCACGATAAGCATCGCGAAGAAATCGTTCATGCGGTTTACTGCATCATCATTCAAACCCAATGCATTGCGTAGATAATTAAGATTTTGCGCTGTTTTACCTTTAGTAAGATCATCTGTTTTTATCATTGTTTCAAGGAAATCGATCCTAGCAGCGTCCCTGGGATGAACACTAATACGTTGTTTCAAAGGATCGACTACATAGAAATCATGTTTGATATCTTGGCCCTTGATCGTAACATACTCAGCATGAGCAGGATCGCGAAGATCTTCTTTTGCATGAACGATAGCCTGCCTTGAGTAACTCGCCCCATAACATTTCACGAATCCTTTATAGATGTCAAAAAAAGCATCAGCATCAATTCCCGAATTTTCCGACATCGTATTAAGATATCCTAAAACTTCGTTACGATCTTCGTAGCTTGCCATAAGGAAGAAAGGTTCTTTGAAATTTTGTGCCTTTTCATCGATCATACCAAGAAGTGATAGCCCGAGACCAACATGCTCGCCAAATCCAAATTGCGGCAAGAAGTCGCGCATAAGCTGCGCGGCATCAGCATTATCCTCACTTATCCGTCGTTCACTTCGTGATAATATCTTTTTACGCAACTTCCGACGCACTGGATTAAATTCTGTTGCCATACCACGCCCCATCTCTTTTAAAGCAAGACAGGTAGCGAAGAATTCCGGCGTG
The DNA here is from genome assembly GCA_016928875.1 of Candidatus Omnitrophota bacterium. Taxonomy (GTDB): domain Bacteria; phylum Omnitrophota; class Omnitrophia; order JAHJGZ01; family JAFGJY01; genus JAFGJY01. The sequence continues at coordinate 7,363 of JAFGJY010000021.1, forward strand.
ACGCCTTCCGGCAATGGTGTATCCATCAAATAGTTTTCATACATAGTCAGGACTAAAGCAATACGCTCACGTACTGTATATCCTTGTTTGTCACCGACAGGCTGTTTAAATAAATAGCTATATTCTTCAAATCGCTCATCTTTCTCGAATTGCCACAAAAACGATTGCGCATCATTAAATCTAAGAGTGCTTTCTTTAACTTCTTTTATCGCGGGCTTCATCATGTCTATAATAACACCGCTATTCTTATGCGTATCAAGTGTAGACTCCGTCTCTTGGATATGACTACCTATTTCTTTATTCATAGGATACACAGCGTCAGCTTGGGCGTATGCACAATTGGTGACCGCAAATATACCCACTGTCATGACCGCTACTATTTTCTGGATCGTCCGTTTCATGCTCACTCTCAGTGTTTCAAGTTTACGTATAATACACTAATATCAATACTGTTCCATTACAACTTTCTGATCCGCCATAAATCGTAGCGGAGATTGTTTCATCCTGAAACAAAAAGCGGGTAAAACATCTTCAGCTTTAAGCTTTAAGTCTTAAGCTGTAAGCAAATTGTTCAACTTACGGCTTGTAACTTACGGCTTACGGCTAAAAATGCCTTACCCGCTATCTAAATAAAATATAACGTATTACTAGTAGTAATGCAAATTTACAGCCCCGTTGAACATAAAATAGTTCCTAGCATTATTGTAACTTCAATAAATGTATTATGTTAGGTAACTTTGATAGCAGCTTTAAACGATCACTATTATGCACTTGGAAGCACCATAGCTTCTGAAAAAACTCTGTTCTCGTAAGGACCTTTACTCGTCTCTTCTTTCGTCTTTACCAACGGTATGCGGGCTGTCTTTTCATTACCAGCCTCATCGATGTATGAGACTATCAGATCTTTGGGCGTTTTACTCTTTACGGTCAATACGACATCTTGAGCCAATTTCTGTTTGAGCATCTCGCTGATCTTGCCCTGCTTCGCGCCGACAATATCTGCACCCATCGCCAACGCGATATCGCGGCATGCCTTTGATTCACTTCCCTGTGCACTCAAGAGCGGCGCATCCAAGCATTCACGTGCACTGGTTTTTGGGATCTGCAAAAAATAGTCCGGACAAATGAACGTAATATGTCGTTTCGATCTGAAATTTACAAGCTTTTGCTTTAACGCTATCCTGACCTCTTGCAGAAAATCACTCTGTCCGGGCTTGCCCATATCTGTGGGTTCGCCATCGGTAATAAAGATCACCTTCCCGCCATCGGTCAGTTGTTGCATTTTATCAACCGTCCAATATATCGCTTCAAATCCCGGCGTGGTTCCATTGAATCGATCTACGGCACTTTGAAATTGCTCAACTGTATATCTGCCGAGTTTTTGATCGAGCACTAGCTCTTGGATCTTATCCCCTGCAAAAAGCATGATAAAATCAACATCCACCTGCGGATCTTCAATTGCCTCAGAAATAATACGGACCGATCTCTCCAGCTCTCCACTGTATCGCATACTATTACTGCAATCCAGGACGAAACCGATCTTTTCCGGTCCTTGCTGTTGTAAAGAGAGAGTATCGCGATAGTCTTCATATCTCAGCACTGCGCTTGTTACCGCTGAAAGTTGTATTTCTTCATTCGTCGCTGAAGCATGGAACTTCTCGGGAAGATAAAATCCTTTACCATCGAGGCTTTGCCTGTAGACAATCGGATCGCACATCATTATGTCTTCATTAATGAGCCTGATGGGTTCGTTGCGCTTGGCAATGATCGTCTCATCGCCATACTTCACATACACCCCGTTTCCTTCTTCCCCCGTCGGTATCGCAACATTACCTGTGACCTGTTTGCATAGCGACTCAAAGAGGCTCTCGATCTGTTCATTGGTCTTAGCCACGATAACGACCGGCTGTACTGAGCCGCTGAATCTATTAACAAATTCCCGGGCGCGTGTTGCGCTTTCGTCACTATCAGCGATCAAAAACACCTGTTTGATCGGGGAGCCGTTACGTTCGATCAATGCGATAATGGTGTTCTGCATCGCCGTAATATTTCGTTCTGCTATTGCCCGAGCGTCTGATGTCGTGTCGGAACGAAAATCGGTCGGCCCAATGCACAGGATCTCATCCCTGCCTCCCCGCGCGGCCGCATCCCACACCATCGTAAGGGTGTTGGTCCAAATATAACTTTTGTCACTTTTCCACCGATCGCTTTCATATATCTCTGTAAGATCATCAAATGATGCGAATTCTTCGACCCGGGCTCCCTCGGCAAATGAAATAAAACTGCTCGCAACCCCTTTCATTCTGCCTTTGAGCCTTCTGATGGCGGAAATATACACGTTGCGTTTTGCAGGATCCATCGAGGCCGACCCATCAACCACAAAACGCAATCGTGTGGGCATGTTATTAACACTCTGTATATGAATACGAACACTGTCGGTCCAGGCCGTTACATAAAAATTATTTACGACCTTGTTCCCGGAATAGATAAATGAATTCCCCGGCCCATCGAATAGTTGCGCATACGCCGTCTGCTGATAGCGTGATGTTCTCTGCCGTTTGATCATCTCATCATAATGCTTATCGATCAGTGCCAGAAGCTTCTGGTCCAGCGCCTGTTCATCAAGCACCCCTCGATACTTAATAGAATCAGACGCCGAAAGTATTTTAAGAGACCTGTAATCCTGAATAGGACCGTTTTTCCATCCATCTGCATTCTGCGCAAACAAGCTCGCACTTAAAATCTGAAGAACTGTCGCGGCTAAAAATGCTGCTTTTCCGCTTCGATAATTCAGGTTCTTCGCGCCACTACGTTCATCATCATGCGCATCTGAGATCTTTTCGCTGATCATCTGAGGATCGTGGAAGGCGTTGATGGTGCTTGTCATTTCAGGCTCTGCAGAAGATACGATCGTTGTGTACAGAAAGATACACACTAGTAGACGTGCGATATGTTTTAGAACTCGTCCGTTCATGCAGACTCCTGGTTCAGCATATCCTTGATCTGTAATTCTAATTCGATAAACGTAGTAGCAAAATTGTGGGACTACCGCATCGCTGCAATAAAAAAAGGTAAGGCATTTAATCTTCATGGCTTAGATGCCTTACCCAGTATCACCATAAACTATAACTTATTAATATATATATTACAAATCTACGCAAAAAAAAGAGCGGGCATAAAGCCC
>JAFGJY010000022.1 GCA_016928875.1 Candidatus Omnitrophota bacterium
CATAAGATGCAATTCTTGAAATGGTATTGTTATTACGAAAACCAACACAATACCAACATTTTTTGACCAATATGCCCGCAATGACGATAGAGGGATTACATATTCCACGTTTGATCACGTAATCCTTTGCTGGTTGCAAAGGATTTTATTATGTCTTTTGAGGAGAGGATCGCCTGATCTGCTTTGATCTCGATCGTAATTTGGGTGGGGACACACACGTGTGTGTCCCCGGGTGCATTTACGTTTGCGGGACACACACGTGTGTGTCCCCGAGAGCATAGGTAATTGGCAAGCAGTAATGCTTTTTCCACTCCGTCACCACGGCCGTAATTCCAGACTTCATCCGGCTGGGCAAGCCGTCCCTGATCCGCATAGATCGACTCGTTCGGCATAACATCGATGAGTGCGATCACCTCGTCTGCCTCTTTATTCCTCAGTCCTTCCAGGCACACAGGATTACGTTCAATACTTGCCTTGATAAATGGTTCAGGCTCGGTTCGCGAGAGATCACGGTACGAATAGAACGCAAGGTCAGCGATCAGATTGTTGTCTCTGATCGATTCAAGGCGCTTGATGATCTCTTCGCGGGTCATTTCAGTGGTGATGCCGAGAGGGGTCCCGATCTTCTTAAATGTCTTGGCCGATGCATCGGGCAGGCGCGGCTCTACTTTACAAAATTCGATCAAATTTTGCAATGCGATATCAGCGCTCAGGCAATCACCGCTGAATTGTTTACGCAATTTGGCCACCGATTCGGGATGATCGAAAGAAATTTGATGTGTGCTGATGTATTCTTCAAGCTCGTTCAGTACGATCCGCGAAGGAAGTGGGGAGGCGTGGAAGGAGTCCACGTCGATCTCGCTCATGAGGTTCTTACGTGTTTGCGCAGTAAACGAATGAGGGCTGTCGAGCTCATATGAAAAAACACGCTCCGCTTCAATGTATTGCTGATGGCCACGCACTTCCCATTTGACCTGAAAACATTTTTGAAGATCACGCCGGAAGCGAACAAAATTAGAGAGTAACTGCGGGGTTATGTCATTAATGGTGAAATGCCGGAGTTTATCGCAAAACAGAGCGTAGGCATCAGGTGAGATCGTGGCTTCCGGATACATGATATGGATCGTTCCCGACTCATGCGAGACGATCGTGATCTTTTCGTTCTCGATCGCGCGCCGTGCTTTTGCCGATATCTCGGACCCATTGACCCACATGCTTTTCGTCACCACTCTGCGGTTATTGGTCAAAATACCGTCCTTGATCATGACGAAATTCTGCGAATGGAGCGGTGTCGCCATCATGAAAATATCTTTGAGGGGTATTTTACAGATGATGAACAACGCGGCTGCATATAATGTAGAAAGGGAAACGCATTCACCGGCACCGGTCGAGTACGGTTTTTTATGCTTAAACGCATTCATCGCTTCGACCGTTTCGGTCTTCCAATAAGGGATGACATCGCTTGTGAATTTATCAAGCCCGAAGTGACGTCTGATATCGATATCGAAATAATATTTATCGCCTTCGTATCCGAAAAGGGCATTTGATTGCTTGAGGATATCCATGTCAATGAAGTCCTTAAAGCGTGCGAGCTCACGCTCCTTGGTGGTCAGTCCCCACGTCTCGAGATCAAGATTAAAGACATATTTATCCATGATGAACTGCTTGAGGCGCTGCAGGCGCTTGTTCGTGTTCATTTTCTCAAGTCCTGCAAACCACGGATCATCACGCCACTGCCAGATACACGGGGAAATGATGTTCGCAAGTGTAAGGCTGTAGAGCAGTTCCGGAAAGATGAAAAGCTCCATATCAGAACAAGTTACGGCAGATGATTTTCGTTCTAGTTCGTAATTGTTTACCATTTCGAATGTTACAATAATCTTGTTGTTATTTTTAAGGTAATATTTATAATGGTATTTCTTCGTAAAACAAACTTTCGCACATTATATTATTATTCTAATATATTGTCTAATAATCTTATATGAGGAGTGGCGTGCAGATGGAAAAAAATCAAGGACGTTTCGGCACGTTTGAAGGTGTTTTTACCCCCACGGTATTGACCATCATTGGCGTAATGATGTACCTGCGCCTTGGTTGGGTGGTCGGGAATGCCGGGTTCGGCGGGGCGCTGCTCATCATCATGCTCGCAAAGGTCGTCACCTTGACAACTGGTATATCTATTGCGTCCATGGCGACGGTGGAATCGAATGATACCGACCGCCAAAGGACCGAAGAAATATTACGCGAATTAATAGACCTTGCCCGTATGCCGTTTAAGACAGAAGTTCAGGTTTTTCTGGGCGATTTTAAAGAGATCGTAACAACCGCACCGAAAGCAGATGTGAATATATTTGGTGCCTCACGGGACTTGAACGCTGCGCAAATGCATACGATCGCTGATACGATCAATACGACATGCCTCTTTGTCAAAGATTCGGGTGAAGAAAGTGTGTTGGCATAAGAGGTAATGCAACAACATCATCAAGCGGGGCTTACTGGGCATGTCTTCCCGGCCGAAGCGAAGCGTAGAGCCGGGATCTAGGTCCCCGCGTTCGCGGGGACGACATACAAAAAAACGGCCGCGATGACGACGGAATAAAAATAACGAAATTATTTTTGAGTAAGGAGAACATGATGGATTGGAAGATATTTTTTGCGACCTTCGGTACGATCTTTCTGGCGGAACTCGGTGATAAGACACAATTGGCCAATCTTTTCTTGGCGGCTAAATCGGGTGCGTGGGTGTCGGTGTGTGTAGCCTCGATATTGGCATTCGCATTGGTGACCTTACTCACGGTGATCATCGGCACGGTGGCAAGTAATATGATAAAGCCCGAGATGATCAAATACGGAACAGCCACATTGTTCATCATGGTCGGTGTGCTTATGCTTTTTGGTAAACTGTGATTAGGAGATAGATATGTCAAATATTGCGTTGGGAACGATAGCAAGCGTTTCTGCTGCAATGGGCAGCGTTCTCGGTGCGTCGATTGTTTCTTCAAGGATCAAGATAAAGGATTCAGCGGTCTCTGCGCTCTTAGGTATTGCTGCCGGGGTGATGCTGTCGGTGACATGTTTTTCATTAATAGTGCCGGCTTTTACAAACGGCGGAACGATCGTTGTCGTACTCGGGATCGTGGCCGGGGCGTTGCTCCTGTTTATCGTTGATAAGACCATACCGCATGAACATCAAGGCGCGGGCTACCCTGACTTTTATGCGGATTCTAAAGCAGTTACATGGTTACTGTGCGCTGCGATCATCCATAATATTCCTGAAGGTATGGCAGTCGGTCTCGGTTTTATGAACGGCGGCGATCAGGGCGTGGCACTCGCATCGGGGATAGGGTTCCAGAACATTCTAGAAGGGATCGTGCTTGCCAGTACGTTAAAAATGGTGTGTAAACCGAGTACTCGGATCGTCGGGTTTGTCGTTGTTACGACAGCCATAGAACCCATTATGGCGCTCATGAGTTGTAGTGTATTGACCGTTGTGCCGCACCTCACTGCCTTTTTGCTTGCGTTCGCGGCCGGAGCGATGTTGTTTATTGTAAGCAGTGAAATGGTCCCCGAAAGCCATGGGAAAGGCAATGAACGTTTTGCGACATTTGGTATCATTGTCGGATTTGTAATAATGATGGTGTTGAATAGCGTATTATAATCTTCTCGCAAGGACGACGTGTGAGGGGAAAGGAGTATTTTATGGCAGAACTTAATCTGATGGAAATATTGGACATGGCGATCGAAAAAGAGAAAATGCGCCGTGATTTTTATGCTGCGCTTACCAAAAAATTCTTAACCGGTAAATTGCATGAATTATTTGTACAGCTTGAGAAATGGGAAGACGTTCACGTCGATATGATCATAAAGCTGCGGGATAAGATCAATCAGCCGGCACCGTTCGAATTCTCGGCCGGAGACCTTGAACCCTATTGGCAGTTTTTGCTAAAAGACCGGTTGCATAATCTTATATCAGCAGATGATTTTTGCAAGAAGGTTGAAACACCGTTACAGGCGCTGGATTATGCGATCGGGTTTGAGAAGGATGCAGTTCTATTTTTCAGCGAACTTTTGAATGTTGTTGAACCAGATTTTAAGCACATTATCGCCAAGCTTGTTGATGAAGAAAAGAACCATGTCGTGTATCTGAGCGAGCAGAAGGCGGATTACTAACTATTTTTATTAGATGTCGTCCCGGAAGTCGCGAAGCGACTATCCGGGATCTAGGTCCCCGCGTGCGCGGGGACGACATTCTTCTTTTTGAGTTGATAAAAAATAGCGTGAAGTATGTAACCGGTAGCATATTGCCTGTAACATGCAGCCTGAAGCCTGAGACTTGAACAATGAAAATCACCATCGCCCAACTAAATCCTATCATCGGAGATGTGCCGGGCAATTGCGAACGATTGCTTGACCTTGTCGCGGAACATTCACGCACCTCTGAGCTTATTATTTTCCCCGAATTATTTCTAGTAGGATATCCGCCGCGTGATCTGTTAAAGAATAAGACAATACTTGAGAGTGTGCAAACAGCACTGAACGCGATCCGCGGTGCCTCACGCTTGTATTCGCAGATCGGGATCTTGGTAGGTACACCATTGCCAACCGGAAAACATACCGGGCGCGGACTTCACAATGCAGCGATCCTTTTTCATAACGGAAAAGAGGTCGGCCGGCAATGTAAGACGCTTTTGCCGAGCTATGATGTATTCGATGAAGTACGGTACTTTGATGTAGCACCTGTGCAAAGCCCCATCGAATTTATGGGCGAAAAACTGGGGGTCACGGTCTGTGAGGATATGTGGAACGATCCGCGTTTGTGGGATACACATGCATACACCACTGATCCGGTGTCTGCATTGGCCCGGCAGAGGGCAACGATCATGATCAATATCTCTGCTTCTCCCTTCTATGCAGGCAAAGAAAAGATCAGACATCGACTGATAACAAATCACGCCAAACGGTATAAAATACCGTTTATTTTCGTTAATCAAGTCGGGGCGAATGATGAACTTATCTTTGACGGTGGCAGTGTCGTTGTTAATCGTGCAGGGAATGTGAATGCAGTACTCGATTCGTTCAAAGAAGAGGTCCGTGTGATCGATACAAAGAAGCTCTCGAAGAAAATAGTATATAGGATGCCTGATGCAATAGCGTCGATACATAGCGCACTTGTCTTGGGTATTCGTGATTATATCCGTAAATGCGGATTTGAAAAGGTCGTGATCGGGCTTTCCGGCGGTGTTGATTCGGCGTTGACATGTGCCTTGGCTGTCGAAGCCTTGGGCAAAGAGAATGTGTTGGGCATTTCTATGCCATCACAATTTTCTTCACAAGGCAGCGTTAATGATTCGATGCGGCTTGCACAAAATCTGGGATGTGAGTTCAAGGTTGTGCCGATCGCAACGATCTTTGCGACATATTTGAGGATATTGCGCGTTCATATCCAGGAAAAAACCTTTGGGCTCATGGAAGAGAATCTTCAGGCGCGTGTACGGGGTAATGTCCTTATGGCATTTTCAAATAAGTACGGTCATTTGGTGCTGTCAACCGGGAATAAAAGTGAACTCGCGGTCGGCTATTGCACTTTATATGGCGATATGAGTGGTGGTTTGAGCGTTATTTCAGATGTCCCCAAAGGCATGGTCTATAAATTGGCGAAATATATCAATAGAAAAAAAGAGGTGATCCCGCGGGTGATCCTAAAAAAAGTACCGTCAGCGGAACTGCGGCCTAATCAGTGCGATCAAGATACCTTGCCGCCATATGAAGTTTTGGACAAAATATTACATCATTATATCGAAGAGGGCGATTCATTGCGCGATATTATCCGTAAAGGGTTTGACCGGAAGACAGTGCAATGGGTCATCTCAACCGTGAATAAGAATGAACACAAACGCCGCCAGGCAGCGCCGGGGCTTAAGGTCACTTCTAAAGCGTTTGGAAGCGGCCGTAGGTTCCCGATCGCTGCACGGTATGAAAGTTGAATAGATAAATAGTTGAGTGGTTGAGTGGTTATGTGGTTGCCTAAAGGAGTCATTTAAGGATGAAAATAATCGTACGGATTGCCATAGTCGTCCATTCAGCATGAATTACTCATCATTGCTTATCTACTTAACCACTCAACTACTCAACCACTCAACAATTTGGTGAACAAAGGAGTAACTCCATGAAAGTCGCGATCCTGGTCGAAGATCATTATCAGGTCTTAGAGGTATGGTATCCGTATTTGCGTTTGCGTGAAGCGGGGATCGAGACCGTGTTGGTCGGGACCGGGAGCAAAAAGATGTACGCGAGCAAAGAGGGCTATCCCGCTCCCGAAGAAATGACGATAGATCATGCTCGGGTTAAGGACTTTGATGGTGTTATAGTCCCGGGTGGCTGGGCGCCGGATATCTTGCGGCGGTTCCCTAAAATCAATGCATTCGTCAAGGAAATGTTCGGTGCCAACAAATGTGTTGCCGGTATTTGTCATGCCGGATGGGTGCTTGTGTCAGCGGGCATTTTAAAAGGCAAGAAGGTAACATGCTTCTCTGCGATAAAAGACGACGTGGTAAATGCCGGTGCGACATTTGTAGACGCTGAAGTAGTCGTTGACGGGAATCTTATTACATCAAGAAATCCGTATGACCTTCCGGCGTTTTGTAAGGCGATAATAGAGTACTTGAAATAAACATGAGGGTCCAGGGGCAAGAGACAAGGGGCAAGATATATCTCCCCTTGAGGGGAGTGGCCCGAAGGGCCGAGGGTTGTTGTGTACTAGTACTTAACATCCCCCTGCGACTTCGTCGCTTTCCCCTCGAAAAGAGGCGTTGCCTCCACGAGGCTTTACGCCTTCAAAGGGGGACTTTCTTGGACCCTTGCCCCATGCCCCTTGACCCTTGACCCTGGATCCTTTGATTATGAAACACCCAGCCCTTCTATACAACAAGCTCAGCAACAATAACGTCCAATGTGCTCTCTGTGCACATCGCTGTATGATCGCTCCGGGCAAATTCGGTATCTGTGGTATGCGTGAGAATGAAGGGGGG
>JAFGJY010000023.1 GCA_016928875.1 Candidatus Omnitrophota bacterium
GTATTTATGGCAGGAATAGCCGTTGGCTCTGCGGCAGGGGGCAATTTCATCGCGCGGATAAGACCTGCACGACAAAGCATATCGATATTGCTCTACGGTATAGCTGAAATAGGCATAGGTATAAGCGCGTTTGTTGTCCCCGTGCTATTTAAATACGGTGAACGATGGCTTGGTGGAGCAGGTGAGATCGATTCTCTCATGTTCCAGGCTTTAAGTGCGATCATTTTGGTCGTCAGTATATTCCCGTGGTGTTTTATGATGGGCTGCACGATCCCGCTTATGATGGCATTTGTAAGAGATAAAGCTAAAGAAGAGCGCCAAAGCTTCAGCTATCTTTATTGTGCCAACGTGATCGGAGCGATGCTCGGCACATTGTTGTCTTCATTTATATTGATCGAACTATTAGGATTTTCATCGACATTACGTTCGGCTGCCATGCTGAACTGGGTCATCGGCGGTATTTCCATTGTTCTGTTTGTTTCATATAAGCACAGTGCACCGGAAACAAAAAAAGCTCCTTTATCGAAGCCGGTTCCTGATGCAGTCCTGTTAAGACCGGCGTTGCCGCAGCCGGTGTGGTTCTACATCGTTTTATTTGTGATCGGATTTACCTCAATGGCCATGGAGATCGCATGGGTGCGGGCCTTTATGCCGGTCTTACGCACGCGCACATACTCGTTTGCCGGTTTATTGAGTGTGTATTTTTGTGCAACGTGGTTAGGCACGCTGACGTACAGGATCCTCCTAAAGAAGCAGGTCAATGTTCCACCCGCATACATACTCGTTTTTTTGTGCGGCAGTTCACTGTTGCCGATCATCGTTACTGATCCTTTTTTTCAGACAGGATCATGGGGTGCACTTGTAAGCATAATACCATTCTGTATCGCGCTCGGATTGGTTAGCCCGCGGTTAGTTGATGACTTTTCAGAAGGTGACCCCGCGCAAGCAGGGCAGGCGTATGCTGTAAATGTTATTGGATGCATCCTGGGGCCCTTATGTGCATCATATTGTTTAATACCTTTATTCGGTGTAAAACTCACGATCATCATTATGGCAGCCCTTATCGGCCTTACTGCGATCGGATGGGGATTGGCCCGCGGATATTCGCTGCGCCGCATGGCAGTGCTTAGTCTCTCGAACCTCATTCTTTTTTGTTATTGCGGTTTTGTCGCAATGGACTTTGAGGAAATGTATGCTGCCGTCAAGGGAGCAGTGGTAAAACGTGATCACGTTGCTACCGTGATTGCATTCGGAGAAGGAATGGATAAGCGGCTCTTGGTCAACGGCGTCGGGATCACTTCGCTTACTGATATCACTAAGATAATGGCACATTTGCCATTGACGTTGCTGGACCATCAACCTCGCTCTGCGCTTAATATTTGTTTCGGGATGGGAACAACCTATAGATCACTTTTAAGCTGGGACATTCAGGTCGTCTCGATCGAATTAGTGCCGAGCGTGAAAGATGTATTCGGATATTTCTTTACTGATGCCGATGAAATGCTCGCACACCCGAAGGGCGAGGTGCTGATCGATGACGGCCGACGCTATTTAATGCGCACTCAACAGGTTTTTGATGTCATTACCGTTGATCCGCCACCGCCGCCTGAGGCGGCCTGGTCGAGTCTTTTATATTCACGCGAGTTCTGCGAACTTGCGCGTGATCACTTAACTACTGGGGGCATATTGCAGCATTGGGTCCCGAATGCAGAACCGGCCATCGTCAAGGCTATTGGCCGTACGCTGTCAGAAACGTTTACCGACGTCCTTTATTATCGTGCCAAAGGGGGGCATATGTTCCTTGCCTCAATGCGACCGATCAAGAAAAAATCCCCGCAGGAAATGATCAGTACTATGCCGCAAGCAGCGCGGGATGATCTCATGGAATTTCGTGTAGTGCAGGGGATCCAAGGAGATCAGATAGAATATGTGAGTTATATTCTTTCAAAGGAAAAGCCGCTTATGTCCTTAAACGGCACTGTAAAAAGTCCCACGATCACCGATGATCATCCTTTTAATGAATATTATATACTGCGAAGGTCACGCCCTTGTTAAACACAGTTTATATGTTATAATTTCGTGACATCACCCTTCTTCATTCATTAAGAAAGAAAACCATATGAAATTTAACGTTACGGCACACATAATAGTGTTTCTCTATTCTTTTATCTGCAGTTGTCCTTATCTATTTGCAAATAATGATGTTGCAACTATCGCAACACCGGTCGATACCGGGCAAATGCAGGAAATAGCGCGTTTGAGAAATACCCTAGAGGATTTTTTTAGGAATGATCTTATGCCGTTCAATAATAATGCGCTGTACCAGCCAATGGATAAGCGCTTGGCATATCTTGAAAAACATCAAGAACATATATTAAGAAAAGCTGAAGCGCTCGATCAAAATATGGCAGCTTTTATGCAGGGTAAATATACGCCTATTGCGGAAATATGCCGCATAGTTTTTGAAATATCACGATCTCGGGAAGGGGTTTTTAAAAAGCTTCAGCAATTACGCTCCGTTGTCCATGTGGTGAACGTCGGCATCCTCAACGATCCCAGACTAAATTTTTACCTCTATGTCGATGCACCGCGTGTTCGGCAGCAACGTCTTATTATTTTACCTTGTACTATCGAAAACCGAGATTCGATCCAGATCAGTGCCACCGAATCACTTGAAGTATTCTTCCTCTCGCCGATAACGAACGATAAACTTCATCGCCGTCTTGATGAATTGCCGTTCCATGCCAAGTACGTTCCCGGGAAAAATCATTTGTGCATAAATATGAAAAGCATGCGAAATGGGGCAGAAAGGATCATAAACGGCATACAGGTTACCCAGAATTTGATCGCGGCTGATATGGAAGATGCAAATACGAAACCAAGCACGCTCTTTAAGAAAGTCATTCAAATCACCAAAAGCGTGTTGACCGTTCTCGCCGGGTCATATTTTGAGAAAACCTATATTGAGGTCGATGGAGACATCGAGCCTGCTATCCAAACCTTAATTGCGCGATCATTTATCTATAACATACATTCCGTATATTCACATCATGACCAAAAAGAAATTGAAGACTATCTCTTGTTCAATACGAAGCTATATTTATACGGGAAATACCGATTGTACAATTTCTCCGATGTGGGGGAGAACGTTACTGCCGCAAATCGTTATGCCATAGAAAGGGTTATTGATGAGATCGCAGGTTCCATCATATCGCTTGCCTTTGGGAAAAAGCTCTTAGCCACGGAAATGAGGCGGCATTTAATGAATATCCGCATGAATGATCCCACGCAACGCCTCTCACTTGCAAGCAGGTACATGCTCATTCAAATCGCGAAAAGAATGCCCGACTACGTGCCGGAATTCTCGGAGCATACCGAACTATGCAAGAATGTACAGAAATCATCAAGCAAGGAGATCTATGGTACATTGGTCATGCACATGGTGAACGCCGGCCTCTACGAGAGTATGTTGTGTGAAATAGGGCATAGAATGTTAGAAGAAGGCATAGATAACGATCAACTGTATGAATTTATCGGATTATTTTGGAATGATATCACCAAGGAAGAATTCAATGCGGTCATAAACGGGGCGAATAAACTACCCGTTGAGAAAATCACTCTTGAACTGGTTGATTTATTACGACACAGACATACTTTAGGGCAACGCCCCGATTATATAATGGAAGACCACAACCTTGCAAGTGCCTAGCTGTTACCGCAGAACAGACGTACTGGATCATTTCTACCGATTGACACTTTCCTTTATCGAACATACAATAGGCCCTTCGATAATTAAAACACTATTAATCATTAATCAATTACAAAGGAGATCAAAGTGAAAAGGTATAGCGCTGTATTGTTGGTAATTGCTGTTATAACGTTAGCAGGGTGTAGTGCTAAGTTTTGGGGCGGGGTCGGTGGCGGAGCGATCAGTGCCGGTGCCGCGTACGAGATCAATTCGGCAAAAGAAATGAAGCGCATCGATAAAGATCTCTCAGACGGCATCATAGACCAGAATGAGTACGATATCCGCAAAGACCAGATCGAACGCATGTCACTCTATTATCATTTTAAATAATCAAGCAAAATCCACTACAAAAGGGCCACTATAACGTGGCCCTTTTTATGTTTATACCTGAAGGTCAGTGACGGGCTTTTGATTGGGGACACACACTTTTTGGCAAAGCCAAAAAAGTGTGTGTCCCCTGTTTTTCCTAAACGAAGAAGAATGCCCGAAGGGGTTCTGCTTCGCTGAAGCTTCGCAGTAACATAACGTTGAAAACAGCAATTGCTTCGAAGTTTAGCGGA
>JAFGJY010000024.1 GCA_016928875.1 Candidatus Omnitrophota bacterium
CCTTTTTCCTTGAGGTAATCATAATATTTCGTCCCCGGGAATGGCGTCATGATCGAAAATTGGATCGAAAATGGATTAAGCTCTAATGCCCATTGTGTCGTTTTCTCTATGGTCTCATGTGTCTCGCCCGGCAGACCGAAGGTAAAGGTCAGATGGGTGCGGATACCTAATTTCTGTGTATAGCGGATCATGGCTTCGGTCTCTTTAAGGTCCATGCTTTTGCCGATATTATCAACGAGGCTTTGGGAGGCCGATTCGACACCATATTTGATCGCCCACACACCCGAGAGTTTCATCTCATCCAGGATCTCTTCATCCATCAGGTCCGCACGGGCCATGATCGCCCATTGTGTTTTCTCAAGGCCCCGCTTTCGTATCTCACGACAGAATTCAAGCATCCTTTCTTTGCCGATATTAAAAGTATCATCGTCAAAATATACCGATCTGAATCCTTGTTGTTTAACAAGATGTTCCATTTCATCGATCACATTTGTCACATCACGTGTACGATACGTTCTTCCTTGATACATCACTTGCGGCCACAAACAAAACTGGCATGGGAACGGACAGCCGCGGGAGGCAAGGATCTGAACGCTCGGCGTGAGCATTTCTCCTGGTGCATCCAAATAAAGGTGCATAGGTAACGTTTCGCGGTGCGGCCACGGCAAAAGGTTAATGTCACATAAGGGACGTTGCGGTGTCTTTTTAAACACATGGCCGTCACGATACACAATACCATGAACCTTTCCAAGATCATCATTTTGTTGTAGTGCTCTGATCAGTCCAAGAAGCGTAAATTCATATTCTCCGCATAAAATATACGAAATAAAAGTATGGTCTTTGAGGAATTTCTCAAAACACATATGCGCAACAGGGCCGCACAATATGATGGGGATACCTACCGACGAGATCCGATGTAACAGCGCACGATCGTAATCGAATGAAGGGATAGATGTTTCCGCGACAAGATAATCAAGATCTAAAGACCTAATATGCTCTATAAACTTTTCTTCTGTCATCCCAGACGCTATCGCGTCAATAATGATCGCTTCGATCCCATGGTTTTGTAGTAGTGACGTCGCATAGGCGAGAAAGAACGGAAAGGGCAAATAATCGCCTTCGCTGTAATCAGAGATATGGGGCCAGCGAGACCCCGCCCGTATGCCTCTTTTACCGTCCCTTTGCCAGGGCAAGTTGACCAATGCAACACGAAGTGGTCTGTCTATTGACCTATTATCATCGCATACGTGCTGGCTCCTGGAATGAGGCAAGCCTTGTGAAGCAGGACCCTTCTTCCCGATATCGACATCTTTACCGATCTTCACGACACCATCGAAAAGAGGATACATGTTAGGTTCAAAATCACTATAGGAGGAGAAAATCTCCTGGCGAAATCCTATCGCATGTGCCCTGTTGTATGCTGGGAAATTTTGGATAAGGGGCAAAAGGTTGCTGTCCTTATTGTAAAATCTGAACGATGGTAAGAACGTCTTGCCATTATATTCCTCGACACCGACAAATTCACCCCTGACCTCACCTAATAGAATAAGGTTATATGTTGCGGTAAACCGAGGGAAGGTTTTGCGATATTCATCCGCGGTCCATTGTTGATAGAGTGGATTTAGGATACACAAACAGCGGAATTCTTCAATACAAAGCCACTCCTCTATCTCGGCATCAATGTGCCAGCTAAGCTCCCCATTGACCGCTTTGAATGTCCACGTTTGTGTCATTGGTAATAATTGTAGTGAAACTCGAACGACCATACTGTCTTTGGTCGCTTCAATGAGGCTCCACGTGCCCTGGGTCGTGTCATTCCACATCCCTAAGGTATTTATAGCACAATTGAACCCTGGGAACCTGGTAACGGTAGTCCCGTTGACTATAACAGAAAAGGTGCCATTCGCATATTTGCAGACCGTGTTATGGGCAAGGGATAAAGTGTGGATATTATGTCGTATGTTTCTCATATGCCATTTAGCTTGATTTGGTACAGCATTAACACGCCATAGGATTATACTGTAGAAACATAATTTTTCAAATGACAATTATTAAATAATACCTATAATATAAGATTAATAGAGGGAGCTGCAAACTTAAATGAAACTATTTATTCAAATTCCTTGCCTTAACGAAGAGAACACGCTGCCCGAAGTCATTGCAAGCATTCCGCATGAGATCCAGGGTATAGATGAGATCTATACCCTCGTTATCGACGACGGCTGCACCGACAAAACAGCGGACATCGCCCAATCGATAGGCGTTGATTATATCGTAAAGAACCGACACGTCCTTGGGCTTGCCCGTAGTTTCTGTCGCGGTATCGAGGTCGCCCTTGAGCTCGGTGCAGACATCATCGTTAATCTCGACGGCGATAACCAATATAAAGCAAGTGATATCCCCGCGCTCATTCAACCGATATTGGACAAGCAAGCCGACATTGTTGTCGGTTGCCGGGACATTGACGGACACAAAGAATTCTCACCGCTTAAAAAATCCCTGCAAAAGTTCGGCAGCAAAGTTGTCTGCGAACTCGCAAATGTCGAACTGCCTGATGTTACGAGCGGCTTCAGAGCATTACATGCTTCCGCTGCAAAACATCTCTCGATCATGAGCACGTTCAGTTATACGCTTGAGATGCTGTGTCAAGCAACACGCCTCGGCCTGAAGACCACATGGATCCCGGTAGGAGTAAATCCGAAAAGGCGCGAATCACGTCTTTTCCGTTCCACCGCAGAATTCATCTACCAACAATGCAAAACCTTCGGCTTTGTATTCCTCGTATACTATCCGATACGTTTCTTCGGCTGGTTAACAATTATATCAGGCGGCATGACCGTTCTTTTGGGGCTGTGGTATTTTCAGCGCCTTTCTACGACGACCCACACTATCCATTTCGTATCGGGCACATTTTTGGTGATCTCTTTTCTCACGACGATCCTGCTCTTGCTTGCTACATTATTAGGTTCGGTCCTCTCTCATCTGCATCGTATTTTGCTTGATACGCGAAGCCGCGTAAGGACCGTTCAGATCAAACAAGGGATCACAATGCATGACTATGCATTGACGACCGCTCCTGAATTTTTTAGATGGAAGCAAAAACTTTGATCATGACTTACATTGCACCGTAATGGGCACAACGATCATTCCTCAAATTCATATTAAATACCACGCCGTCGGGCGCTTGGCGCTCAATGATGACGTAATACACGAAAGCGTTCATTTCCCGCCTTTGTCGAAGTCCTTCAGTGAGGGACGTCTTCAACTCTGTTCTTCGCACGCAATAAAAAAGGTCGATAATTATGCTATATTGATCTTGGGGCACATTACCGATGTTCTCGATACACATATTACCGTCGGGGATTATCGCCGGTTCCCGGAGCTTACGATCATTCGGCTTTTTAAGGATCATAAAGAACGCTTCACTTCTTTGCTTGAGGGCTTTTTTTTGATCGTGCTATATGACACCGCAAAACACGAAAGTTTCATCTTTAACAACCGTTATCAAGCTACCCAATGTTATTATTGCTCGCAAAACGGCGCACTCTTTTTTGCCACCTCATTAAAACTATTGCTCAAGGCACTGCCCGCAACACCACCGTTCGATCTTCGGGCCCTTCCTTCGTTCCTGCACACAGGGTTCTCGCATACAGAAAAAACACAGTTTGAAGGAATAAATAGGCTCTTGCCTACCCAACACCTTCACGTCAAAACGAACGACTTTGTACTTGCAGATCATTGGAGAACGGAATATATTTTTGATAGAAGACCATTTACTGACCTAGAAGCCAAACTGGGTGAGTATGAGACCATATTTCGAAACAGTATTCAGGGATTCTTGGATACAGCGCAGCCCCGGGAACTCGGCTGTTTTGTCAGCGGCGGCCATGATACAAGTTACATTTTCCTGCAAGCATGCAAGTTATATCATAAACCGATCCATGCTTTTACCGCGTCCTTTAAGAATTTCGGATTTGACGAAGCGCCTAAATCAAGGTACCTGACCGAAAAATTC
This sequence comes from Candidatus Omnitrophota bacterium, assembly GCA_016928875.1. Taxonomy (GTDB): domain Bacteria; phylum Omnitrophota; class Omnitrophia; order JAHJGZ01; family JAFGJY01; genus JAFGJY01. Next base: position 4,016 of record JAFGJY010000024.1, read on the forward strand.
GGGGGTATTCATCATACGGTCTATATCGGGCCGCAATCTCTCGATCTCATCCCGCTGATGATCAATTGTATCGAAGAACCGGTATCGGGTGGTGCTTTTCCCATCTTTGCGTGCGTCTTCGACGCACAGAAATATGTTGAAGCAATGTTAAGCGGCGATGCAGGTGACTCTCTGTGGGGCGAATATTATCCTGTACACGAATGGCACAAGTACCTACGCGCTCTCCCCGTTGTTGTCCGTAAAAGCATTAAAGGCATTAACCGACTTTTGCGCAATCTCACCGACTGGGAGCGGCTGTGGGAAAGTGACCATGTTTTCTCTCTTTTTGCAGAAAAAAACATGTATAAAGATCTCTTTGCCCGTTTATGTTCTTACCGCCATTATGATCATCAATTTCTCAGAGACCTTCTTGATCCCAATATATTTAAGGACATTGTTCCTTATACCTGTATGATCGACATACCCTTTACAAAAGACAATATGTTCGATGCTCTGGTGGAAGCTAAAATGCTCTACGGCCTCTGTCAATACATGATGCCGCCGACCCAAAAACCGCTGGAGACCTTCGGGGTCGACTATTATGCACCGTATTTGAACCATACGCTGATCACGTTCATTAATTCGCTGCCGGAGAACTGGCTTAATGGCGGATCATCGTTTAAAAAATTGATCAACGACGCCCATCGCCGTAAATTTCACAAACTCGCAATGCTGCGATACCTCCCGAAGCGGTATGTGTATTCCGCGCAGCAAAGCCTTGATGTACCATTCCATTCGTTCTTGACCAAACGACCGTATGTTCTTGAAAACTTGCTAACGCGCTTAAAACGACGAGGCTTGTTCAACAACAAGACCCTTGACCGAATATTCTATGAATTCCCGCGCCAGAAAGTAAAACCTCATGAGATCATTGAGCTGAAACATCATGGATACCGTCTGTTTTGTCTGTTAACATTTGAGATCTGGTGCATGCAATTTATCGATAACGATAAGGAAAACCATATCCCGTCAAAGGAAATAATACCACTTAATGAATACCTGGCATAAAGGAACGCTGTAATGAAGATATTGATCGTCGATAATAATCTTTATATTTCCTCATACCCGCAAGGCCTCATGGTACGCTCGTATCTTGGCCTACAACACATGACGACGGCCCGGATCAAAAAAGCGCCGTTGCTTAATGACGCTGACCTTTCCGTTGACCGCGTGATCCTCACCGGATCGACCGCGTATATTCGGGAAAACAAGGATTGGATGAATGAAGAGAGGCGTTATATCGATGCCTGGATGAAAAAAGGTGTGCCTATTCTCGGGATCTGTTTCGGCGCGCAGCTCCTCGCCCGCCATATCTTCGGTGAGAACGCGATCGTCGCGCTCCCCTATCCGATAAACGGCAGTATTATGTTGCATCGCACGCAAGACTCGCCGTTATTTAAAGGATTACCCACCGACTTCGGTGTTGTAGCTACGCATTATGAAGGATTCGAGATACCGCAAGAACACACGCTCGCACGTGTTGATGAATGGCCATGCTATGCCTTTCGATATGAGAAGAACGTATATGGTGTGCAATTCCACCCTGAGCTAAGCGGCCCGACCGGCCATTTCCTGGTAAAATTGCAACGGTTCATGTATGACAGAACGGTATATCAGGATTTCTCGACCCCGACCTCACCCCGTCACGGTAAACAACTCTTCTCGAATTTTATTACTTCAACCTAGCAAACTATCATCCCTTTACGCCTGCTTGCCGGCAGGCATGGATATGGCATTAGATTGAAGATCAAGTCCTGCTTGTCCGCTGTCTTCTTGTTACGTATACGTTTATTTGTCGGGGAATCCCCCCGGGCATGCCCAGGGCACTCTGCTCCGTTGGTAGCCGTCCCGCCGTGGCGGGACGGCTACCATTCATGGTTGACTCTTCACACACCGCGAATTCACATTCATTCACACGCTTACGCTCGTGGTATTCGGTCTTTTTGCCATATTTGGACCAGAAATGATGCGGAAAAGATACAGATGAAGACAAATATTGCCGCGGGAAGCGCCACCTGTTCGTTAAAATGTTTAAGCGCGAGCACGGTCCCGAGGCCTGCGTTCTGCATACCGATCTCGATCGATAATGCACGCCGCCGCAAAAGATCGAAACGCGCAAGGGCGCCGAGCCCGTACCCAAGCACAAGCCCGGCTATGTTAAGAACGATCGCCGCAAGAAAAATAAGATAATTAAGCTTTAAAAGATACTCTTTATTAAGCGCCACAACGAGCGAACAAATAAGCACAATGAACGTCGTTGAGACCGCAGGGAATACGGCAATAAACGGCCCGACGCGGGAAGCCCACTTCCGCTTCACCGCAAATCCCAGAAGCAGCGGCACTACCACCATATTCACAACGCTCAGGAACATTTCCCCAAAAGGGATCTCAAAAAGAGTGTGCGCAAGAAAAAGTGTAAGAAGCGGTGTTAATAAGGGTGAGAGCAAGGTCGAGACGGTGGTCAACGATATCGAATAGGCGACATCCGCGCCGGCAAGATAACATAACACATTGCTTGCCATCGCTCCCGGCGCCGAACCGGTAAGAATAAGCCCCAATGAAAATTCCTTCGGCAACTGAAAAACATGCGAGATCACAAAAGCACAGAACGGCATTATGGTAAATTGCGCGGCAACACCGAAGAGCACGACCCACGCGTGTTTCAGTATATGTTCGAAATCCTTCGGATCAAGGGCCATCCCGATCCCGAACATCGTGAGCGCGAAAAAACATTCCATATAATGTTTGAACGGAAGAAAGATACCGGGGAAAATGAAGGCAAGTACCCCGCCCGCAATTATCCACAGGGCAAAAAGGCGATTATAGATAGTAACGATCCGATTGAACATGATCTACGCCGTATGCTTCAATAATACTAAAATACCCCAAAGCTTGAACGAATTGTTCTGCATGCCTCGCTTATGTTCATTAAGCAATGACAAACAATGATCCCTCTTAAGTATAGTATCGAAAAGAGCATGGTGAGAACTGAACGTATCAGCGCAATATGTGTACAAACCCTTTTTTAACCACGGTGCGAGCGGCATATGCCAGCCTGCTTTCTTTCTGTGAATGAGCCGCCGCTCCAGTTTGTCCTCCAGTACTTTCTTTAAAAGATATTTTTTCCTGCCGTTCTTGAACCTGATCGCAAACGGTATCCGAAGCATATATTGTACGAGCGGAAGGTCCAAGAGCGGGACACGCACTTCAAGTGAATTGCACATACTAAAGATGTCCGCGCGCATAAGATTGTTGTTCGGCAACCATGTCGTCAGATCGGCCAATGCGCGTGACTCGGCAGATCGCCCCTTATCATACAGAAGATCGTAATAAACCGCATACGCGTCCTCTTGCATGACGTTCTTAAGTAGTTTTGTACGCTCATGCGGTGGCACGATCACGCGCCAATATGCATGTGCCTTTGCGATATCATGTAATAACACACCCTCAAAAAATCGTTTCGCTTTATAATCAAACCCGACCTTACGGTCGGAAGCCGGTATCATATTAACACAGTGCAATAAGAACCGAAGTAATGCATCCGGCAAGCGGTCGAACATCGGATACAGTTCATTGGCCGAATA
>JAFGJY010000025.1 GCA_016928875.1 Candidatus Omnitrophota bacterium
CCGCATTTAACGCATTTATTCTGATCTATTACATGTCTGTTCTTTGCTGTTCCGGATATTGCTTTGACAGGACATACACGCGCGCACGCTGTACAGCCCACACATTTGTCGTTGATCTCATACTTCAAGAGCGCGGTGCATACACCCGCACGGCATATCCCTTGGTTAATATGTTCTTCATATTCCTCCCTGAAATAATTGAGCGTGCTTAAGACCGGATTCGGCGCCGATTGTCCGAGACCGCACAATGATGATTTCTTGATCATGTCACCCAGGCGCTCGAGTTTTTCTATATCTTTCGGCTCACCTTTGCCTTCCGAAATACGGGTCAGGATCTCAAGCATTCGTTTGGTCCCTTCACGGCACGGCGTACATTTCCCACATGATTCATTTTGCGTAAATTCCAAAAAGAATTTCGCGATACTGACCATACACGACTCTTCATCAATAACTATCATACCGCCTGACCCCATGATAGAACCGATCGCGGCAAGCGACTCATAATCGACCGGCGTGTCCAAAAACCGTTCGGGAATACATCCTCCCGATGGTCCGCCCGTTTGCACGGCCTTTATCTTTTTATCATGCGGGATCCCGCCGCCGATATTAAAAACTATTTCCCGCAAGGTCGTTCCCATCGGCACCTCAACGAGACCTGTGTTGCGTACTTTACCGGCTAATGCGAACACCTTCGTGCCCTTGCTTTTCTCCGTACCGATCGAAGCGAACCACTGCGCACCATCAAGAATGATGACCGGGATATTGGCCCATGTTTCAACATTATTTATCAGGGTCGGTTTGCCGAAGAGGCCCGAAACCGACGGGTATGGCGGCCGCGGCCGCGGCATGCCGCGTGAGCCTTCGATCGAATGAATGAGTGCAGTCTCTTCGCCGCAAACAAAAGCGCCCGCACCCAAACGTATTTCGATATCAAATGAAAAATTTGAATTCAAGATGTTCTTGCCTAAAAACCCTTCCTTGCGCGCGTCTTCGATCGCTTTCGTAAGCCGTCTGATCGCCAGAGGATATTCTGCGCGTATATACACGATGCCCCGTGTTGCCCCGATCGCATATCCACCGATGATAATACCTTCTATGACCGTATGCGGATCACCTTCTATCGCACTGCGGTCCATGAATGCACCCGGATCACCTTCATCAGCGTTGCAGATCACAAATTTTTCATCACTCTCTTGGCGTGCGGTGAGCTCCCACTTAAGTCCGGTCGGATATCCGCCGCCTCCGCGGCCGCGCAACCCTGATTTCTTTATCTCTGCGATCACCTGCGCCGGCGTCATTTCGGTCAGTATTTTTGCAAGCGCTTCATATCCTCGTAATGAAATATATTCATCAATGCTCTCGGGGTCCATGATGCCGCAATTCCTGAGCGCGATGCGCATTTGTTTACCGAAGAAATTAACATCACCAAAGATCCTGAAAAACCGGTTATGAAGATAATCTTGTTCTACGACAAGGCGGGTCACCGGCTTATTCTTCGCCAGGTGCTGTTCGATGATCTCATCAATATCATCAGCTGTAAGTTTGCCATAAATAGTATACCCGGGATTAATGATCATCACCGGCCCTTGATTGCACATCCCCAAACACCCTGAGAGCGTGATGGACACCACGTCTGATAAGTTATGCTTCTTAAGAGCACGCTCAATAGCATCTTTAAGATCTTTTGCTCCTGTATGCATACATGACGGACCATCACAAATGATCACATTATATTTTGCCAGCATAGCATTCTCCTTAGTTGTCTATCGTCTCTATTTGATTATCCACTCTTCAATTACTTCACCTTTTTTAAGATGCCGTTCTATGATCTCGCGTGCCCTCTCAGGCGTAACTTTTCCGTATTTGATCGGGATCTTTCCCTCTTCGATCACTTCGACCGTCGGTTCCAAGTTACAACGGCCCGCACATCCTTTCTGGCTTAAATAAACATCTGCAACACCGTTCCTGATCTGCTCGCGAAAAACTTCCATTACTTCCTTAGACCCGGCAGCGATCTCGCAGGTCGCCATTCCTACATAGACTCGTTTCGTTGAGAGATACCCTTTGCCGATAATGCGGCCGATCGCTTCCGCTCTTTTCTTTTTGATAATATCTAAAGGCTTTGTCATGTATCCTCCTCTTATGGTTCTGCTTTAAATAATACTCTTCACGCTTACGTCTACTATCGGCAACGTAAAATAGAATGAATTGCCCTTCTCGCATGCCACGGCCCAGATCCGGCCGCCATGTTTCTCTATGATCTCCTTTGTGATAAAAAGGCCCAATCCTGAGCCGTGAACACGTTTGCCTTCCGGTGCATTCAATCGTGAAAATCTTTGGAATAAACGTGCAATTTCATCGTCATTGAGCGGCCGGCCGTCGTTATATACTTCAATTTCGATCTCACCGTTCTTTATCTCTGCGCGGAGCGTGATCTCACCGCCGGACCTTCCATATTTGATCGCATTGCCGACCACGTTATTCGCCACGATCTGCAAGAGATTATTGTCGCCGCTTACTTTGAATCCTGCGTCGATCTGATTTTTAATTAAGATCTCGCGTTCCGCGGCTTGCTTCGCAAAGGCTTCGATCGTTACATCAAAAATATCAGCCTTAAGCGTACATTCTTCTTTATGGACTTCAAGCTCCCCTTTCTCGATCCGGCTGAGGTCCAGATAATTTCGTACCGTTGAGGTCAAGTAATCGAGATTACGCGTTACGGAATCCATGGCTTTGCGCTGTTTGAAATTGATCAAACCTAAAAATCCATCGCGTACCGCATACGCGTTCAGCACTGTTGAAGAAAGTATTCCTTTCAGCTCATGTGATACAAAACTTATCAGATCAAGATAACTCTTGTTCAGTGTTGCTAATTTTTCATTCGACACCTTTAAGCTCTTCTCCCGCTCATCAAGTTTTTCTGCCATCATGTTGAACGAAACAGCCAGCGAATTGAGTTCCTTGATCGAACTGTCTGTCTTGACCTTATACTGGAAATCCCCTTCGTAGATCTGGCATGTCGCCTCCAACATCTCCCATAAGGGCCGCGAAATGATATGCGCAAGGACAAAAGAAATAATGATCGCAAGCGATGAAACCAATAATATTACACCGATGAAAATAAGAAAAACGTTCCTAAAAAGATCGCGATATGGCCCTTCAAGCGTGCCGACATACAATATCCCGATAATAGTGCCTTCGATGTTTTGGATCGGCTCGTATCCCGTAAGATACCAGTCATTGACAACAAAAGCGCGATCGACCCATTTTTGCCCTTTCTCAACGACATTTTCATACACTTCCTGTGAAACGAGGGTCCCGATCGCACGCTCCCCGCTCGTAGTGAACACATTAGTTGCGATGCGTACATCATCAAAAAAGATCGTAACTGTCCCTATAGGCTTGCCCTCATACAATCTCTTTTCAAAGACCATGTCGCGGACCTTATCTACAAGTGCAAAATCCTTATTTATGATCTTGCCGCCGTAAATTATTTTATCTGTCGTTCCACTCTGATCGGTCAGCGGACGGGCGTATTCAAACGCCAGAGCGCGATCTACGGTCTTTTTATCAACCGGCCGGGAGTGCGGCGTATCAACGATATCGATCTGCGCCTCAGTATAAAGACCGTAACTAATGCTCATCAGTTCGTCTTTGTTTATGACCCGCGTCCCACCGTTTTCTTCGCCGCTGGTCGCAACCTGCTGAACGATCTTGCTGTTGCTGCTGCCCGCATCGGTTTTATCGATAACATATACATAATCAAGCCCCAAACTTTCTCTCAAGAATACCGTATCGACCGGAGCTTTGACAACACGCAAACCTGTTTTTATCAGCTCGATCTCACTGTTATAGATCGCTCGCGCTGCATGAAGATCTTTTTTTACCGTTTGCTGCGCACGTTCAACGATGTTCTTTTTGATCAAACGTACGCCAAAAGACGATATCAATAGTCCCACGACCACAATTATGACAAAAAAGGACATCAATATTGTTGTCTTCAGATTTCTCTGTTTCATACACGTCCCTACTCTTTTGTTCGGGCTGATGCGTTTATATAGTAGATCAGGTTCTCAAGCTCAAGCTCGAGATTGATATTGTTGACCACGATATTATTGTTGGCGCGTAACGATATCGGCGCAAAATTTAAAACGCCTTTTACGCCAGCATGTTCCATGAGATCAAGCACTTGTTGTGCGGCAACGGCCGGTACCGCAATGATGCCGATCGTTATTTTATTATTACTTATGAATGAATTCAGTTTGTCGATACCAAAGATCGGTACGTTTGCCTGTTCATTAAATTTGTGCGGATCAATATCAAAGGCCGCAACAATAGTGATCCCCTCTTTTTCAAATCCGGTATAATTCATAAGTGCCCGTCCGATATTGCCGGCACCGACGATCACCGCTTTTTGAACCTCGTTCTTGCCTAAAATATCTTTCAATTGTTCAATGAGCACCTCAACCTGATATCCGCCGCGTTTATTGCCCGATATACCAAAGATCGAAAAATCCTTACGCACTTGTGATGCCGTAACATTGACCGCTTCAGCAAGATTGTCCGAAAAGATCTTTACCACGCCTAATTTCTTGAATTGGTATAATGCATTTTTATACCGCGATAACCGTACGATACAATTCCTTCCAATCATTTTAATGCTCCTTTTTTCACAAAATCAACGCTATAATATACCATTTACTAAAATATTCAACATATTTTGTGAAATATTTCACTAAACAATTGGCATCTAAATTAAATATAACCATAATATCTTTAACCTATTGTAATATATATAGTTACATAATATTAGCCTGCCTTCTTGCGCGATGAGAGTTACATTAGTTAAACAACTGTAACTATATAATGAAATAATATATAATAGTAGTTCAAAAAATTCTGAAACCGGAGATGATATGCTATGCAGGTGGTCATTCAACGTGTTGATAAAGCTGAAGTAACGGTCAATAACGAAAAAAGTGAAAGCATTGATCAAGGACTTGTTGTGCTCGTCGGTTTTGAAAAGACCGATAATGAAAACAATGTGGAAAAGGCCGCGCAAAAGATCATGGCATTGCGCATATTCGAAGATGATGCAGGTAAAATGAATCGGGCGATCACAGATATCAACGGAGCTTTGCTTGTTGTACCGAATTTTACCTTAGCGGCTGATTGCAATAAAGGCAATCGCCCTAGCTTTGATACGTCCCTTCCGCCACGTGAAGCCCAGATATTGTTTGAACGATTGATAGCGACTTTGAAACAAAGCGCTCTTACGATCGTAACCGGGTCCTTTGGTGCGACCATGAAAGTTTCACTTACAAATAATGGCCCGGTAACGTTTACGGTACGATTCTAAGATCATAATAATCTTTTTAGGAACACAATGCTCATGGTAGAAGAATTCAGCATCTCGACAAAACATAAAGAACAATTCATTAATATTACCCACACTATTCATGAAGTCATTCATAAGAACGGCTGGGAAAGCGGCATTATGCATATCTTTATACCACATACTACTGCTGCGATAACAATAAACGAAAATGCCGATCCCTCAGTAGTTCGCGACATGCTGTATGGCTTGAACAAGATCGTCCCGCACAGTGGATATCATCACATGGAAGGAAATTCCGCTGCACATATTAAATCCTCTTTGCTGGGGTGCTCGTGTACCGTCGCTGTAGCCAACCATGTTTTAGTCCTTGGCACGTGGCAAGGTATTTATTTTTGTGAATTCGATGGCCCACGTGAGCGAACAGTTCAATTAAAATTCATATGTGATCAATAACGCCAAGGAAGATGTATGCCATCAAAACAACATAAACTCATCGTGATCTCGAATCGTTTGCCGTTCTACAAGGTCACCGATGAAACAGGGACCACACGATGGAAACAAGCAACCGGCGGGCTCATCACCGCGCTTGATCCAGTGCTGCGAAAAACGCGTGGCGTTTGGCTCGGGTGGGACGGATCTGCACATTCCTCAGTAACGCAAACCCCTATTCCGCTCATCGATGTCCGTGAGATCGATACACACGAACATCTTCTCGGTGATGAACCAGGGTATTATTACATCGGCAACATACCGATCTCTGCCGAAGAAGTGGAAGAATACTACAACCGTTTTTCCAACGGAACATTGTGGTCTCTATTCCATTATTTTTTTGAAAAATCATCGATCAATTATGCATCGTGGAACGCTTATTACGAAGTGAATTACCGTTTTGCCCAACATCTTGAGTCGGTGACAACCCCGGATGATATTATTTGGGTGCACGATTTTCATCTTTTTCTCGTCCCGTTCTTTCTGCGCAAGCTGCGCCCGCAGCAAATGATACATTTTTTCTTACACATTCCTTTCCCACACCTCGACATATTTTCTATTATCCCCTGGCATAAACAAATATTAGAATCATTGCTTTGTTGTAATACCGTTGGCTTCCACCATAAACAATATCTCCGTAATGCTCGTGAAGCGGTCAAGTTGTACAAAAAAGAAAAGCTCAGCACCGGCACGGTAACCATCGAAGATGGCATCGATACCCGTTTTTATGTAAATCCGATAAGCATTGATTTTGATCGTTTTGATACGACAGCGCGTTCTGCGGAAGTGATCGCACGCAAAGAAGAGATCCGCACTCAATGCGGGTGTCCCCATTTGCTCTTGGGAGTCGATCGCCTCGATTATTCAAAGGGAATAAAGGAAAGGCTCCTGGCGTTGGAACACCTACTTGAGGAACATCAGGAACTCAAAGGCCAGCTTGCATATTATCAGGTCGCTGTGCCCTCCCGCGAAAATGTTGAGGCGTATCAAACATTAAAAAAAGAAGTCGATGAAATTATCGGTCGTATCAACGGTAAGTTCTCCACCGGCGTATGGTCGCCGATCCACTATATTTACAATGTCGTTACCTTCGAAGAACTTGTGGCTCTTTACTCCGCAGCAGACATCGCACTCGTGACCCCGCTGCGCGACGGAATGAACCTCGTGTGTAAAGAATATATTGCATCCCATGCTGACAATGATGGGGTTTTGATCCTTTCAAAGTTCGCCGGGGCTATCGCGGAGATAAAAAATTGCTTAAGCATTAATCCCTATAGTATTGAGGATATGTCATCTGCGATCTATTGCGCCCTGCACATGTCCCTAAAAGAACGAAACCGGCGTATGATAAAAATGAGAAGAAATATTCGCTTAAATAATATACAATCATGGCTTAAAAATTGTTTGGATCTATTTAATATAAACTAGAAGGAGGCATCTATGAAAAGTTTGGATGATTATCGTGGAATAGTTAGCGATCATGTGCTTGCACAGATCTATTCAAAATCGACACGACTTAATAATTATCATGTTGTTCACGTAAATTCGACCTATTCCGGTGGTGGTGTGGCAGAGATATTGCATAACATGACCATTTTGATGAACGATATCGGCATTGATACCGGATGGCGTATGTTACCCGGTCCACAAGGCTTTTACACGACGACCAAAAGAATGCATAATGCGCTTCAGGGTGAAGATATCTCAATGGACCTTATCAATAAGGACCTTTACCTTGAGACGAATGAAAAGTTCGCCGTATTCACCCATTTGGCCGAACATGATTGCGTTATCGTCCACGACCCGCAGCCGCTGCCTTTTATTAAATATTGCAGAAAACATCAGCCGTGGGTATGGCGTTGTCACATCGATTTCTCAAACCCTCATAAAGAACTCTGGGAATATTTAAAAACGTTCGTGCTGCGCTACGATATGGTGATCGTCTCTGATCCCAAATATATGCCTAAGGACCTTCCGGTCGAGCAAAGGATCATTATGCCAAGCATTGATCCTTTGGCTGCCAAGAACATGGACATTGAGCAAGATACTATTGACCATTACCTTCAAATGTACAATATCCCGACCGATAAGCCGATCATTCTGCAGATATCTCGTTTTGATAAATGGAAAGACCCGCTTGGTGTGATCGAAGTATTTCGTCGTGTAAGAAAGTCCGTTGATTGCCGGCTGATCCTTTGTGGCGGCGCAGCGACCGATGATCCTGAAGGCGCCGAGATCTACCAAAATGTGGTCAGTAACAATCAAGATCTTATTGAAGCCGGCGAATTATTGTTGATCACGGCTGAAGACAACACTATGGTAAATGCGTTGCAGCGTACGGCCTCGGTCGTCATGCAGAAATCGACCAAAGAAGGATTTGGCCTTACTGTAACTGAAGCATTATGGAAAGAAAAACCTGTTGTCGCCTCCAATGTCGGTGGTATACCGAACCAGGTCATTGACGGTGAAAATGGCTTATTGGTCGACCCGAATAATTTTGACCAATGTGCTGAGGCTGTATTGCGTTTATTAAAGGACAAGAACTATGCTGCACAACTCGGGAAAAAAGCAAAAGAGTTCGTACGTGATAAATTTCTCATAACCCGCCACGTACTTGATTACATCAACCTCTTGCTGGACCTCTTGTGATCACGTTGTAGGTTCATAGCTTCTCAGCTGCTTAGGTTGTTAGGAAAACATAATGCATTGTTACTAAGAAGCTGAGAACCTACCGAACCTAGGAACCTCAGTTTTTTCTAAAGGACTCTTAGATCCCCTTGACTTGGGGCATGAATCATAACTTAAAGGAGCATTGTATGGACAAGATCATACCTGTACGTGAAAATATTTATTGGATCGGTGCCAATGATTATGAAACGGATCTCTTTGAAGGCATCTGGCCGCTTCCGCATGGGGTTTCCTATAATGCATATTTGATCAATGATGACAAAGTCGCGGTCATCGATACGGTAAAGAGGACATTGACCTCTACATTCTTTGAAAAAATACGAAAGATCATCGGTCCTGATCGATCTGTCGATTATTTGGTGGTCAATCATATGGAGCCTGACCATTCCGGGGCGATCACTGCGCTGCGTCGGCTTTTCCCAAATATGAAAGTCGTAGGTAATGCAAAAACGATCGAATTCCTTAAGAATTTTTACGGCACCAACGGTAATGAGCTTATCATTAAAGATGGCGATATGCTCGACCTTGGCAAACATAAACTGCAATTTCATATCACCCCTATGGTCCACTGGCCTGAAACAATGATGACGTATGAGACGACCAGTAAAATGCTTTTCTCAGGTGATGCCTTCGGTGGGTTCGGAACGCTTGATGGCGGGATCTTCGATGATGAAGTGGATATCAATGTATTCATAGAAGAAACTCGCCGTTATTTTTCGAATATTGTCGGCAAATACAGCCTGATGGTCCAAAAAGCGTTCCAAAAATTAGCCGGCTTGGATATAAAGATCATCGGCCCCACACACGGACCTGTATATAGAACAGATCCGCAACATATCATCAAATTATATGATAAGTGGAGCAAGCATGAGACTGAAAAAGGCGTCGTAATTGCCTATGCGTCAATGTATGGCAATACCCAGACGATGATCGAAGCGGTCGCGCGTGCCTTAGCCGAAGCAAAGATCCATAAGGTGAAGATCCATAATGTATCTAAATCTCATCTGTCCTACATCATGAATGATATTTGGGAATACAAAGGTCTTATTCTAGGCAGTTGCACCTACAATATGCGTCTCTTCCCTCCGATGGAATCGCTCGTGACGATGCTCGAGAATGATCAAATAAAAAATCACGTGATCGGGATCGTGGGCTCATACACATGGAGTGGCGGGGCGTTAACGGCGCTTCAGAAGTTCGCTGAAAAAAGCCAATGTACGCTCATCCAGCCCACTGTCGAAGCGCGTTCCGGGGCAACAGAAGAAGACCTCAAGAAATGTGAAGAACTCGGCAAAGCGATTGCTGCCGTCTTATAAGAACATAAAAAAAGCCCTCATGAAAAAATGAGGGCCTTTTTCTATTTATTACATCAGCTTTTTCAATGCTGCGATCGCTTCATCATACTTCGGTTGTTCGGTTACCTCGCCAACGATCTGCACATATCTTACCGTATCATCTTTGTCGACAAGTATGATCGACCGTGCCAGTAATTTCAGCTCCTTTATAAGAAGTCCATACGCTAAAGCAAGCGATGATGTCTGATAATCTGAAAGCATAACGAGGTTTTTGATCCCATTGGCGCCACAATAACGCGCTTGAGCAAATGGCAGATCTTTGCTTACCGCCAATATGACGGCCTGTTCTCCCAGTCCCGCCGCACGTTTATTGAATTCTTTAACTTGCAAGTCGCATACCGGTGTATCCACCGACGGAAATGTTGTGATCACTTTGACCTTGCCTTTAAAATCCGCTAATGTAACCGGTTTTAATTCTGTATTTACGACCGTAAACTCAGGCGCTTTCACGCCGACCCTGATCTCAGTGCCCTCCAATGTTAATGGGCCTCCCTTAAATGTGACTTTCGCTGCCATTCTATTCTCCTTTTTTGATAAAATTATATTTTAACTATACTGCTATCGTGACCCCAATGGGGCAATGGTCCGATCCCTGAATGTCAGACATTATGAATGCTGATCGTATATTGTTCTTAAA
>JAFGJY010000026.1 GCA_016928875.1 Candidatus Omnitrophota bacterium
ATAGGGGCGAAATTGATCGCAATGACGGGCAATACGACTTCAACGCTTGCGCGCTACAGTGACGTCATCCTCAATGTTTCAGTCCATCAAGAGGCTTGCCCGCTCGGTCTTGCGCCGACGACCTCGACAACGGCGGCACTTGCCATGGGAGATGCTATCGCGGTCGTGCTGATCAAGCGGCGTAATTTTGAGCATAAAGATTTTGCTTTTTATCATCCGGGTGGCAGCTTGGGTAAGAAGCTGCTCAAGGTCAAGGATATCATGCGTACCGGAGAGAAGAACCCGGTTGTGGCCGAGGACGCGACGGTGAAACAAGCCTTGTTATCGATCACAGCGGCTAAAGCCGGCAGTTGCGCGATCGTTAATTCAAAAGGGCAGTTGCAAGGGATATTTACCGACGGTGACCTGCGGCGGCACCTTGAGGGCGACATAAGCGGTGATTTCGTTCATAAAAAGATATCGGAATGCATGACCGCGAATCCTCTCGTTGTTGACGAGGACCAACTTGCAGCTGAAGCATTTCGGCTGTTGCATGAGAAGAAGATCGATGAACTGGTGGTTGTTGATCAAAAACATAAAGTGGTTGGGTTGCTTGATGTACAAGACCTTCTCAACGCGGGATTCGTATGATCGAGCAGATCATAAATGGATTGAGCGGCACTTCGGAAGAATTAATTGTTTTTATTCTCGCCGTCTTGCCGATATCGGAGCTGCGCGGAGCGATCCCGGTGGCTGTGGCGGTATACCATTTCAGTTTTTTGAAAGCGATCACGATCGCGGTCATCGGGAATTTGGTCCCTGTTCTACCGATCTTGCTTTTTTTTGATAAGCTCGAAGGATTAATGCGTAGGTCGACGCTGTCAAACCGTTTCATCGAATGGTTCATCCATCGCGCAGAGAAACGGTCCGCAATGGTGAAAGAACTAGGTGCAATAGGGTTGATGTTTTTTGTAGCGGTGCCGTTGCCCGTAACGGGCGCATGGACAGGGAGCTTAGTAGCTTTTTTGTTAGGGCTTGATGTGCGGCGTTCATTTATGCATATAAGTTTTGGCGTTTTGATCGCTGCTGCTGTTGTATCGTTACTGACGCATTTTGGTATTCTAGTGGCACAAGCGGCATAAAATCTTAAAGGGGTATGTTATGGAACGAAAAAAAATATTGGTCATCGATGACGATACGAAGGTCATTGAAAAATTGCGAATGCAACTGGTCATACACGATTTCGAGGTCTTTTGTGCTTCAAACGGGCTTGAAGGTATTGAAAAAGTACGTGCGATAAAGCCTGACCTCATCTTGCTCGATCTGCTCATGCCGAAGATGGACGGCTTGAAAGCTGCGCGGCTTATAAAGTTCGATGAACGCTTCAAAGATATACCGATCTTCGCGATAACGCATTTGAGCCGGCTTAACAGCGAACAGCAAGCATACGAAGTCGGTATCGATGAATTTTTTACAAAACCGATCGATATCGAAAAAGTGACCGCAACGATAGAAAAGTACCTAAAGAAAGCATAAAAGAGCATGGATGTAAATGATTATCTAGCCAAAAAGTTGATCGATGAAAGAAGGTTCGCCCAGAAACAGATCAACGCATTTTTAGAACACGTTAAACCGGACAATCCGCTTGCCAATGTCCTGGTCGACCAAGGTGCTGTCGGAGAAGATGAAGCATTGCAATTTTTATCTGAATATTACGGCCTTCCTTCGGTCAATCTCAATCATTATAAGATCGATAAGGCATTGCTTGAGATCGTTAATCGTAGTTTTGCCATGAAGAATCACATTTTGCCTCTTTTCAAGGTCAGGAACACGCTGATGCTTGCGATGTACAATCCCTCTGAGATCCATTTGCTCGATGAAGTCAGGATCAAGACCGGCATGGGGGTCGATCCGGTGGTTGCATTGCCTTCGTCGATCAAAAAGGCGATCGATCGGAGCTATGGTATCAGTGAAACGGTAACAGGCGTCATCGATACGATCAAAGACGAAAAGATCGGGATCACGCAGCTTGATAAAGATCAAGAACTTGCTAATATCAATCTTGAGGCCGGCGATGATGAGCCGATCGTAAAATTGGTCAATCTCTTTATTTCTCAAGCGGTGCGCGAGAGGGCGAGCGATATTCATATTAATCCGGAAGAAAAGGAATTGCGCGTTCGCAACCGTGTTGACGGCATATTACACGAGATTGCGACGCCGCCTAAGAAATTCGAGCCTGCGATCGTTTCCCGTATTAAAGTGCTTGCGAACCTGGACATTGCCGAGAAACGTAAACCGCAGGACGGCCGCATAAAGATGCGGACCGAGAACAAGACCATAGATATCCGTGTCTCGACCTTTCCGACCATTTACGGTGAGAATGTGGTGATGCGTATTCTCGATTCGGCAAGTGTACTCTACGGCCTTGATGAGATCGGAATGTTGCCGGATGCACTCGGACTTTTTGAAAAACTGATCAAACGTCCATACGGTATCATATTGGTCACGGGGCCGACCGGAAGCGGTAAGACAACAACACTGTATTCTGCGTTGGAGACGATCAATTCGATCGATAAGAACATTCTTACACTGGAAGACCCGGTCGAATATAATTTGAGATTGATCCGCCAAGCACAAGTGAACCCGAAAGCGGAATTTACCTTTGCTACGGGATTGCGGGCTATTTTACGTCAAGACCCGGACATCATAATGGTCGGTGAAATACGCGACCTCGAGACAGCAGAGATCGCTGTTGAAGCAGCGCTAACGGGTCATTTGGTATTAAGTACATTGCATACGAATGATTCATTAGGTACGATAATTCGATTGGTGGACATGGGGATAGAACGCTTTCTCATCGCGTCTTCAGTTATCGGTGTTGTTGCGCAGCGATTGATCAGGAAAATATGTACACACTGCAAGGAATCATATGTGCCGGCACCGGAAAGCTTGCGCGAGATCGGCATGGATCCAAGCAAAGTAACACAATTTTACCGTGGACGCGGGTGCCAGCAATGTTTTAATACTGGGTACAGCGGCCGCATAGGTATATATGAGGTCTTGGAAGTTACGCCGCAGCTCTCGGAAGCGATCCTTAAAGACGTGGGCGCGGTGGAGCTGCAAAAGATAGCGCAAGAAGAGGGATTGCGTTTATTACGGACCGACGGAATGGAAAAGGTCAAAAGCGGGATCACGACGATCGAAGAAGTCCTGCGCGTAACAAAGGAAGGGTAGTTCTATGCCAACGTTTCGCTACAAAACACGGGACAGGGAAGGAAAACTTCAAGAAGGCATTGTTAAAGCTGATAATGAAGAAATGGCCTTTTCCCACCTCAAGGAAATCGGTCTTACCTTAGTGCGGCTTGAATTGCAAAAGAGAAAAGACGAAAGCAACGTTATTCTTCTCAAGAAAAACATAAGCCGCAAAGATATTGCCGTATTTACGAGGCAATTGAATACTCTGATCATTTCCGGGCTTTCTCTGGTCGCATCCCTCAAGGCTCTTGAGACTTCGGCGACCAATGGGCGCTTTAAGCGGATCCTCGAGTCGATCAGGAACGACATTGAGACAGGCTCGAGCCTTTCTGAGGCGATGTTCAAGCATAAAAAGATATTTAATGAGCTTTATTGCAGCATGATCAAGGCCGGAGAAGAATCGGGACGTTTGGCAGAGGTCCTTGATCGATTGGCCATTGCGCTCGTCAAGGAGGAGCAGGTCAATGCTAAGATCAGGCAAGCGATGAATTATCCTATAATTCTTTTTGTTTCGCTCGGCCTTGCGATCATCGTATTGGGTGGTTTCGTTATCCCGCGTTTTGCAAAATTATTCTCCAAGCTAAGGGTCGATCTACCGCTTCCGACACGGATCTTGATCTCGGTCAATTATTTTATAACGAATTATTGGTTCCTAACGATTATACTAGTTGTTACGTTCATTGTGGTTTTTCGATGGGCCATCAGCACGCGACCCGGGCGGCATATATGGGATTCGATCAAACTTAAGGTCTACATCTTTGGCCCGCTCTTCATGAAAATATATATGGCGCGTTTCAGTTATTTAGTGGCGACGTTGATCCGCAGCGGTCTTTCAGTGATCGATACCTTTGATCTTGCGCGTCAGACAGCGAATAACGTGATCATCAGCAGTACGATCGAGACGATCAGGGAGAAGGTCAAGCACGGCCGTACCATTGCCAGTGCGATGTCAGAGGAGATCCTTTTCCCGGAGTTAGTGATCCAAATGGTGCGTATCGGAGAAGAGTCCGGCAGGATCGATGAGTTGCTCGAACAAGTCTCGCAGTTTTATGAAGATGAGGCCGATCACACGATCAATAATTTAACGGTTTTGATCGAGCCGCTTTTATTGGGTATAATTGCCGGTGTCGTTCTGGTCATGGCACTTGCTATCTTCTTGCCGTTGTGGAACTTACATTCAGCATTTTCGAAATGAGCACGATCGGCTAAAACGTAACTCATTTTATTTAAATAAGTTCTGAAAATATCAACATTTGCTAAACGCTTTGCGTCGTGGTATTATTTATTATGAGTGGATCAGCACATGCAAGCGTAGTAATCGGACAACACATTGTCCACTATGCGAAATAAGGAGTGTGCTATTATGAAAAGAATGATAGCGATATGGTCTGGAGCGAAACGGAAGAAAGACTCATGGAGCCGGTTGTTTCGGGATCGAACAACAGGCGGATTTACAGTGCTTGAAGTCGTAATAGCTATCGTGATCATCGGGATCATCAGCGCTATAGCGATTCCTACGATCAACTCAATGGTCCAGAACTCCCGCATTCAAGTTACGGCACAGAATCTTGCTGAGATCAAAAAAGCGATCATCGGCGATCCTTCGATCCAATTCAAGGGCTTTAGGCAACTGACAGGAGCTACACCGACTGACCTCAATGAACTGTGGAATATCGGGGCTGCGTCCGTTGCTAATTTATTTCCATCGATCGATCGAGGCCAAGGCAACCGCGCGTTCATTGAACAAAAGGTCCTCAATGATCCGTGGGATCGGGAGATCGTGATCGGGACCACAACGGCCGGACGTAAGATACTTATCTCACGGGGATCGGACGGTGCATTTGATAGTCCGCAGAATAATTATGACCCAGGGGCTACAACGAACGACATAATCCTCGTCCTTCCAGACGAATAATAGACGGAGCTATTAATGAAGTCCTCATATGATCATTCCCAATCTCATCGTATAAAAAAATATGGCCATACTCTCTTTGAAATGGTCGCGATCATTACGATCTTGGGTGTGTTGGCTGCGGTCATCATTCCTAAAATTTATGATATTACCGACACATCGAAAACGAACGCTACGCAAAAAGAGATGGTCGAACTCCAAAAGGCGATCATGGGTGATGGTGATTTCAGGGGCTATTTTGACGATACGGGATCATTGCCGGCGAATCTGTCTGACCTTTATGCGGCTGCTGAAGCTAGCTATAATCCTTTTCTGCAGACCGGCGGCCGTCGCGGGACCTATGTATCCGATGCGGATGTCGACGGTGTCGGGGGAGCGGATATATTGCAGGACGCATGGGGTAATGCATATGGCTGGGATGCAGGTACTGGCGTGATAACATCGGGCGGGCCCAATGGGGTGATCGGTACCGGCGGTGATGATATTACGCTTGATGTAAACGGTTAACCACAAACATTCCTTTCACTATTCTTCGGTCATTCAACGTATGAAATCAAAAAATACACTCATTTCTTTAAATTGTATACGCGGACATAGAGGGGTTTCTCTTTTTGAGGTCGTGCTCTGCATTGTGATCGTCGGGATCTTTGCGACCGTCGGCGGACGCGCGGTGACGTCGATGGACGACGTATCACGTTTTCAGTATACACTGAAGGCCATGGAAACGATGCGCATCAAGATTATCGGCAACCCGGAACTCGTGCAGACAGGGCTACGGGCGGATTTCGGGTATTGGGCACATGGCAATGGTGTGCCGGCAGCATTAAGCAATATTGATTACAGATATTGGATGACACCCGATCCTTATGTTAAGACGATAGACGGATGGGGCAATGCCTATACCTATGACGATGGGTCTGGAGATGATATGATCGATATTACCAGCGACGGTGCAGATAATGCAGCCGGCGGCACGGGTTTTAACGCTGATCTTGATATGGACATTGATCTTGACGATTTCGAAAGTAACGATGTTCGCATCTATTGTGTTGATCGAAGAGGTACGATGTTGCTCAACAATAGCACTGGTGGTGATGATACGATCGATAGCGTGGCAGTGATCATCAATGGCGTCAGCAATGCGTGCTCTTATTTTAATGGAGGGTATTGGCAAGATACGGGACTGCGCGCAGGACCGTGTATCCTTCAGGTTACCCCTAATGCCGCATGGAGGACGGAACTGTGCGGAGATAATGCCACAGTGACCTTGCAAATGCCGGCGGTCATTTATCCAAAGGCAAGTTTTGCGGAGAACAATATGAATATTTATGAATTCAGGTTCCCGGGAGACATTGAAACTCCTATATCGTCATGATAAAACATCTTAATAATGAACAGGGTTTTTTATTGCTCGTTTTTATCGTAGCTGTGGTCATAGCATCGCTTGCAATGACCACGGCGCTGCTCGATGTCACTGTCGTTGAGGGCGCACGCAAAGAGGCCTGGACCATGGAAAAGATGATGGCCGCACGCGAAGGCCTGGGCGAACGATTCGCGCAAACATCGAATGAGTGCGGTGTTGATATGTGTTTTATCAATGAAGAAAAGAGTTTCCCTACAAACTTTGATGATTTTGTCAGTAACGGATATTTTAAAAATTTGGGACTTACTTCTGCCGGATATCCGGCCAAGGTAGATGCCTGGGGTGATGACCTTATCATGGATTCGAGCGGAGGTAATTATCGCGTACGTAGTACTAATCTTGCGCAAAACCTTTCGGTAGTAGAAGCGTTATACACCGCGGTCGATATTGTCATTGAAATAAAGGACCTTACCGATAGTTCCGGGACTGGTGATGATCTCCTTGATAATACCTACATCGATACAACTGCATCAGGTCTTTATGATATGGACGGTTCGTTGGTACAGCTTTTTACCTATTCGGCTCCGGATGAAGAGTTTTGGCTGGCAGACGTAGCGGTCGGGTGCTATGAATTGCATATTACGGAACGTAATGACGTCAATGGGACATGGATGCAGGACCTGCTTGGTGCAGGAATTGTTACTATTCGTTCCGTGATCATAATTCATCCAATGGATAATTCCGCTGATTTCACGACGAGCAAGACGATCATTTTCCCATGGGATATAAATACATAAGTGTCGCTATGAACAAAAGAAAAAGATCTGAGGGATTTACCCTTTTAGAGATCATCTTAGTGCTGGTGGTCCTTTCTGTGATCGCACTATCAGGGCTGCGTATGATGGACAGTTACGACAATGCGTCGCGGTTTCAAAATACGGTAAGCCGCATGGAAGTTATCCTTGATAAGTTACTCGGTGATGAACGTATCGTGCAAGCGGGCCGCAGGGTCGATTTCGGGTATTTCGGCAAACGGCCTGCACACTTGGCAGTGGAAGGCGGCGAATTCCCGCCGGCAGATGCTACAGATGAGGGGTTGGATGCGTTATCATCGGTGTGGATCTCGGCTGATCCCTTTATTCGTTCCCACGATGCCTGGGGCCGCAGGTTAGATTATGATGGGCCGGCCGGTGCCGGCGGGATTATCACAATAGAAAGCCCCGGACGTAACGGTGCTTATAATGTGGCGGATACGGGATTTGATATTGACATTTCGATGCAGGTAAATATAGCAAACTATAAAGCGAATGATGTCTTCATTTATTGCAAAGATGTTCGTGGTACCTTGCTGCGGCAGATCGTCAATGGTTCTGGCCCAACATATGATTATCATATTAAGAGCGTGACGTTTCAGGATGTCAGTGGCACAACATGGAGTTACACATCAACTGCCGGGGGTACTCTGAGTTATAGTGCGAATGGATTTTGGTCGATTGCGGGTGCGGTCGATGCCGGCCCTTGCACCATTACTGTTTTTCCTGCCGATGGCAATGCCGGAGATAATTGTAATGTAAATCGTAATCCTGAGTTATTGGCAGAGGGACTTGTCGCAATGGAGGTCAGAGAGGTCGTATATCCAAAAGGGGGATTTGCCAACAATAATGATAATGTTTTTATCGTACGTTTTCCGGGAGCGGTCAATGAGATACCTTAAGCGATCGAAATATCAAACTGGTTTTACGTTGGTCGAGATGATCGTGGTCCTTGTCGTGTGTGGATTACTACTGTATGTCGGCACACGCAGTGTCAGTACCTATATCGACCGGGAACGATTCAGGAAGACTGTCCAGGAAATGGATGAGATCAAAAAAGCCTACTTTGGAGATGAGCGTGTTGTTACGCTCGGCAGGCGCGTTGATTTCGGATATTGGGGCACAAGCCCGACCTGGCTTGCCAATGCTGCCGCACTTGCCAGCCTTGAGCCATTCATGAATGTCGAAGCCGCTCGCTCAGCCGAGATCACGACCGATGCCTGGGGCACTGCGTATACCGTTACTTCAGCTGCAGGGACATGGACATTGACATCGCTTGGTTCAGGGGGAGCGTTAGGGGGGATCGAAGAAGCAGCCGATATAAGTCTGGTCATTGATAAAGATGATTGGCAGAATAATCTTGTTGCGATCTATGTCCAAGATTCGCAGGGTGTGACGTTGTTGGGCGCAGATGACAGCGAGCCGCCCTATTTAAGGTACGGGCACTTAGCGATCGTGACATTTAATGAGCATGGAGGCGGAAGTCTCACGTGGCATAAAAATTCGGCAGGATTGACTTTTACAAATGGGTATTTCTACGGCTCGGGGATCAATGCTGGCCCGTGTTCCGTAGAGGTTACTATTGCTGATGATACCGGCGGTGGCGCGGCTGGAAACCCGTATTATGGGGATTACGATTGGCGGAACCAGTTGACCGGCGGCGCTTCGACCTTTACCCAAGAGTTCGTGATATACCCGATCGGGGATAGCGGTAAGCCTAATGTCCTTATTGTCAAACTTCCCGGAGCCGTATTAAAAGGTATTAACGAGCTACCTTAAGGCAAAATTTCTTTACAGATAGGGTAAAAAGGCTAAATATTACGCATTTTTCTGTCGTTATATAGTGTGTATTGCTATAATAATGCTATTATTGTATACTTTTGTCTAATATTCATTAGAATTATAAATATATCAATTTTGTGAAAAAAACGGAAATAGAGGATAAACGTTAAGAAAGGAGAAACGTAATGAGGGCATCTGCAAAAGGTTTTACATTGATTGAACTTGTGATCGTTCTTGTATTGATCGGTATCTTGGCAGCTGTGGCGATCCCGCGGTTCCATGATATGAAGGACAATGCTGAAGAAGCATCCATTCGTGGGACATTAGGGAACGTGCGTTCCGCGGTCACTATCTGGCGCGCAAACGCATTAGCTGAAGGCATCAATTCTTGGCCTCCTTTCGATGCTGACATGGCTAACGTTCTTGACACTGAATTGCCGGACAACCCATGGGCAGCCGGTGGTTCTGATAATGTGGTTTCGGATGCTGCAACAGCTGGGGACACCAAAGGTGAGATCGACGGGAGCAACAACGGATGGCAGTACAATTCGAGCACCGGAGAATTTTGGGCCAATAGCGACGAGGGTCCTGACGGTGGCGGTACGGCCAATGAAAATGAATGGTAATTTATTGATAACGATTTGAAAATACGTGGATTCCATGAGATATATTCTTAGCATATGTATTATTGTTTCTATGATCTTCGGGAACAGTGCTAATGTTTTTTGTTATACAGATAAAGATGCCCTTAATAAAGAAGAGAAAAGTCTCGAAGAAATACTGGCCGAGGAGAAAACGAAGCAGTACGGAAAGATAGATGATTTCCTTTCGAATTTTGATAAGGATTATACAAAAGACATTGGTGAAAAGTTCGAGGACCTTTTAGAAGATGATACCGGGACCGAAGCCGATGAAGACGAGATCAGCACAGACAGTTTCGAAGAGTTCAATGTAGCGTTTGACAAAATGATCGAAGAAGATCTGGCTGCTTTTGAGTTGGTTGATATCAACGCGGAAGATCTTGAAAGTGGGTTGGATAGTGAAGAACCCAGCACATCTAACGTAGCATTGTCCGATGATGTCCCCGCTGTGAATATTACCCCTCCTGAATAGAAAAGGTCACAAGAAGGATGCGGCAGAAAGCCAACAACAACGGTTTTTCCCTAATAGAGCTTGTAATTGTTTTAGTGTTGATCGGAATACTTGCCGCAGTAGCTATTCCGCGATTCCATGACATGCAAGATAATGCGCAAGAGGCGTCTATCCGGGGGACGTTGGGAAATATACGGTCTGCGATCCATATTTGGCGCTCTAATAGTTTGGCAGAAAGGGTCGATGCGTGGCCACCGTATGCAGGTTTTCCGCAGAACGTGATCGATGTGCCTATGCCTGCGAATCCATGGGCTGCCGGCGGAGCTGATAATAATGTGTCGGATGCAGCAACGTCTGGGGATACCAAAGGCGAGATCGATGGTGGGAATAACGGATGGCAATATGATCAAGATACCGGCGATTTTTGGGCCAACAGCGATGAGGGCCCTGACGGGGTTGGGACTGCCAATGAAAATGAGTGGTAAATAATTGGGGGTAGGTAATAACGGTCTTATGGAGTTGCGTAAAGCAACTCTTTTTTTATGCCAGAATTTCCCCGTGTTTTTCTTTCGTGTAACTTGCCATAACTGGGCTTGAAAATCCCCTATACTAATACTATAATCAAAAATACATCCATAGAAGGAGTTGTATATGGTCAAGATTATTACTACAATGGTAGTGTGTGTAACACTGATGGTCTCGTGCAGCGAAGCTGCTTATGTTGCTATGGCTGAGTTCGATATAAATGGCGATGGTCATGATGAGATCATCCGCACGGAAGGGACTGGCGAGGACACATCTATCAAGATTTACGAGAAGATCCGTGATTCCTATTTCTTCAAGCCTGCTGAGGTTATAAAGGTTTCGGGTAATTTGGTCCAAGTACCGGAAGTTGCTGATTTCACAGGGGATGCGATATTAGACCTTTATTTTGCAACAGGTTCTGACCTGGGGATCATTTATTACGATACCGTTGAAGAGACTTATAGACGCCAATACGAGGTTAATGATGATCTTGCAACTCCTTATCTCGGTGATTCCCGTAGCGCGCAGGAAGATCGGTCGCGTGCTCAGGCAGAAAGTGATATCTATCTGAAAATGCAGCGTGAGAGCTCAGGCGATGACAGCGGTCATGCAGGGAAAGAAGCTTCATTGCCGAAAACCTCCTCACTCCAAACCATTTGAGGGTTAAGACCATGAAAAGAAAAAGTATTTTTACATTTTTAGTGATCACCTTTTGTGTTGTTAATGTTTTTGCAACTATTGATCTGGTGAAATACGATGCATCCAAGGGCGAATATCGGCGGCGTGAAGACCAAAGAACATACATCGTAGGCAAGATCATTAATATCGCCTATGAGCTGCAACATCGACCAGAAGGCGCGGACGCGCAAGATGCGCTTTTCAGCAAAGGACGCCAGGGTCTTAAAACATCAGGTGATGTTGTCTGGACATTCGTCGATAATATCAAAGGGCAAGAGCTGCAATGGAACAAAGATCATCTGGGGAAATATATCAAGATCTATGGCTGGGTCTTTCATGATGCACATTATATCGAGGTGGATTCATATGCTCTCGATAATGTTAAATATGTTTGGAATGATACCACCAACACTTTTGAGGCGTCCTTCGAGAGCGAAGCAGACGCGGCATAAATACGTTCTACGATGAATAAACTATCCTTATTTTCCACCACAGTATCACTGCTCATCCATGTCCCGCTGATCTATGGATTAAATGGCCCCCTCTCTGGTAACCAGGGCCTTGTTCCACGCCCGCAGGCCAAGAATGAAGCGGTCGTGTACTATATAACAGAAGATAGCATTCTTGATCCTGCGGTCGATAGAATACCTGCCAGTGGGGTACAAGCGACGTCGTTGCGAGAAGTTAAACAAGATGATACAAAAGATACACCTAGCGTTCAAAGTAAACGTGATGTGAAGGTGAGCAGGACCGCGGTGAAGGAACGTATCCCGCGTAAAGAATTCGTTGCGACCGTTGAAAATATAAATCTTGCGGATAAAGAAGTAAAAAAGATCTTTTTTGCGTATTATGATCTTATTAGAGAACGACTAAAACAAAATACTCTCTATCCGGTCAAGGCAAAACTTGAGGGGAAAGAGGGGCTTGCGTATCTTTCGTTCGTCCTCAGGCGTGACGGTGTGGTGAGCGAGATCGCTGTACTCAACTCCTCGGGTGAGCCGATGCTTGATCAAGCAGCTATGAACAGCATCCGAAATGCTTCGCCATTTCCGCCCTTCCCGAAAAACTTGATAGAACAAGAGATCAAGTTAAATGTACCGATCTCCTTCGAGTTGGAGTAAGCAGTCCGCGAGAAAGATGTAAATAGTGCTTGCATTAATTAAGGCAGTTACTATTATAGTGCTTTGATTTCGAAGTTTGGATATATTTGAAAACTATGAAGGGGGTGACAACGTGGAAGCATATTGTGTTAAATGTAAAGCCAAGAAGGAAATGATGAATGCCAAAGAGGAAGAGTTGAAGAACGGAAGACTTGCGATGAAAGGCAATTGTCCTGTTTGTAATACCGTGATGTGCCGTATCTTGGGCAAAAAAAAGTAATTACTGACCATTTTAGAGGATAAAGGAACTAGGCTGTTGACATGCGCGTGTCTCATCCTTATGACTTTATCCTCTTTCATTATGAGCCGGGGAAAGAACACTACCTATGCCGAAGAAAGATCAAGCAAAAGAATTAGCCAAAGCGGCGCGCGAGGTACTCGCGGAGAAAAAAGCGAACGATATCATTATCCTTGATCTGCGTAAATTGAACGCGATCGCGGATTATTTTGTCATTTGTTCCGCTACATCGACCCGTCATGCCGATGCACTGACCGATGAAGCGGTGTTTGGCCTCAAACAGCGCGGCCATAAGGTGCTCCATACCGAGGGCGAAGGATCAGGGACCTGGACATTATTGGATTATGGGGATGTGATCGTGCACGTTTTCTACTATGAAACGCGTGCCTTTTATAATCTTGAAAAACTGTGGGGGGATGCCCCGCGGGTAAAGTAAGGCGGCGAGCAGTATGCGAACACTAGTGAACGAACTGTCGCAGAAAGTAATTAGAACCTACCTTGAGCACAACGATCTTGTGCCACCTGAATTCGAGATCGATATGCCTAACCAAGAAGTTCTAGGAGATCTCTCGGTCAATGTAGCCTTTAAACTTTCGAAGGCACTGCGTAAAGCACCGTTTAAGATCGCGCAAGAACTTTTACCGTTGTATGAAGCGATAGTTCGTGATGATGTGCTGGCGCGTGATTTGATCGATAAAATTGAAGTAGCAAAGCCCGGATTTATCAATTTCTTCTTTAAGCCGGCGATAGCGCCGTTCATCCTCAAAAAGATCCACGCTGCCGGGCGAGAGTACGGCACGAACGAATACGGCAAGGGCGAGAAAGTATTGATCGAATTTGTAAGTGCCAATCCGACCGGCCCGCTTACGATAGCACACGGCCGGCAGGCATGCATCGGAGATTCGCTCGCGTCGATCATGCGCACATGCGGCTATGACGTTTCAAAAGAGTTTTATCTTAATGATGGCGGGAACCAGATCCGCATCCTTGGGCTAAGCGTGTTTGTCCGTTATCTGGAACTCTACGGCAGAAGGGAATCATTTCCTGAGGATGGATATCAAGGCGATTATATCGCAGGAATAGCAGCGCGTGTTAAGGCCGAAAAAGGGGACATATTTGCGAAGAAACCGATCAGCGACAAAAAGACGCTTGCGTTCTTTTCTGAATATGCTGCTCAGCTCATATTGGATGAGATCAAAAACGACTTGCGTGCTATAGCGGTTTCATTCGATACGTATTATCCTGAATCAACGTTGTATAAAAGTAAGATCAAAGCGGTATTAGAAGAGCTTAAAAAGAGAGATTTCTGTTATGAAGAAGAGGGAGCCCTGTGGCTTAAGACGACCGCAAAAGGGGATGATAAAGACCGCGTCCTGATCAAAAGTGATAAGACCTATACCTATTTAGTTCCCGATATTGCCTATCATAAGGATAAATTCGATCGTGGTTTTACCACACTTATAAATCTGCTTGGACCTGACCATCATGGGTATATTTCACGTTTGAAAGCCTCCGTTGCAGCCCTCGGCTATGACAGCGAGAAATTGCATGTCATGATCGTGCAGCTTACGACCTTGTATAAGAACGGCGAGCCGTTCAGGATGTCAACACGCAAAGGAACGTTCGTAAGCTTGCGGGAACTGATCGATGAGGTCGGTGCCGATGCAACACGGTTATTTTTCTTGATGAAATTGACCGACAGTCATCTTGATTTTGATCTCGAGCTGGCAAAAGAAAAATCCCAAGACAACCCGGTCTACTATTTTCAATATGCATATGCGAGGATTTCCAGCATTTTGCGTCTTGCCGAAATACAAGACTACACTGATGCCGATCTTGTGTTGCTTAAAGAGCCGGAGGAATTACGGCTTATCAAACTTATGGCTGAATATTCCAATGTCCTCATCACTGCCGCACGTCAACACGAGCCGTATCGTGTAGTCGATTATTTACGGGAACTTGCGGCTTCATTCCATAAGTTCTATAACCGTTGCCGCGTAATGAGCGATGACCACGCGCTTAGCAAGGCGCGCTTGTACCTTGTATGGTGCGTACGTGAGGTCATTGGCGGCGGTCTCGGTCTTTTAGGGGTAAGCCAACCCGAACGAATGTAATTCAATTATGGAACGAGTACTCTTCATTGTCGGACCTACCGCTTCAGGCAAAACTGAGGTAAGCCTTGCTCTTGCCGCGGCGCTGGATGCGGAGATCATTTCCGCTGATTCCATGCAGGTGTATCAGGGCCTTGATATCGGTACCGCTAAGGTTGATCATAGCCGATATCTTGATATTCCGCATCATATGCTTGATATTATTTCTCCTGCCCAAGAATTCTCAGTATATTCATTTCGTGAACAAGCACTCAAGCTGATCAAACAGATACACGAACGCGGTCGTATGCCGATCATTGTCGGTGGGTCAGGCTTATACATCAAGGCTTTGACCGACGGGATCGCGGACCATCCGGGATGCGATGAGTCCGTTCGAGCACGGTTTAAACAGGCGATCGCAGCAGATGGGCTATCATCGTTGCATGAGCGCCTTACTGCCGTCGATCCTGAGACAGCCGCGCAGATAAACCCGAACGATCAGCGGCGCATAATACGCGCGCTCGAGATCTTCGAACTTTCCGGTATAACGCCGAGCGCATGGAGACAAAAAACAGTTTCATTGAATACGCTCGGGTATGACTTCCTGATGCTCGGGATCATGCGTGATAGAAAAGAATTGTATGCACGAGTGGAGCAGCGGGTCGATGCCATGATCGCGCATGGTCTGCTTGATGAAGTCCGGGCGCTTGATAAGGCCACACTTTCAAAGACGCCCCGTCAAGCGGTCGGCTATAAAGAACTGATAGCACACCTTAACGGGGAGTATTCTCTTGATAAAGCGGTCGAATTGATGAAGCAGAACACGCGTCATCTGGTCAAGAAGCAGCTTACGTGGTTTAAAAAAGAGAAACGGATACAGTGGATCACGGTTCGGGACGGGGACGAACTCGGGAGTGTATGCGATAGCCTGTTAAAGATCGTTCAGCAGTGGATAAAAGATGATTGAAGCCTGTAGCTTGCAACTTGTAACCTGTAACTTGAGACCTGAATATGGAAAAAGTACTTTTAGTGGTCGTAACACGTCCGGGCATGCGGAAATATCAGATCAAAGAGACGGTCGATGAGATGGAACAACTGATCGCATCATCGAACGGCCGCGTGGTCGAGGCGGTAACGGCGCGGGTCGATGATCCTTCGCCGTCGCATTACTTACGGAAAGGCAACTTGGAAAAGATCAGTGATCTGGTCCGTGAGCACAAACCGCACGTGATCATTTTTTCGATCGATCTTTCTCCGACCCATATGCGAAATATCGAACAGATGATGCGTATGCGGATCGTTGATCGGACAGGGCTCATACTGGATATATTTGCACGGCATGCCTCGACACGCGAAGGGAAATTGCAGGTTGAATTGGCACAGCTGCTCTACTTGCTGCCGCGGCTCTCCGAGATATGGGAGCAATTCTCGCGCTTGGGCGGGGGCATCGGCACACGCGGCCCGGGTGAACAAAAGCTCGAGGTAGACCGGCGTAAGATCAGGCAAAAGATCGGTAAGATCAAATTCGAGCTCGAGAATGTGCGTGCCCATCGGGCACGGATACGCGGCCAGCGCAAGCGCAACAATATGCTGGTCATATCGATCGTGGGATATACCAACGCGGGAAAATCTACCTTGCTCAATCGCTTGACCGGCGCACACGTTGTTACGCAGGATAAACTTTTCGCGACCCTTGATCCGACGACGCGGCGCTTGACATTGCGGGACGGTACGAACGTACTTTTAACCGATACGGTCGGATTTTTACAAGATCTCCCGCATACCTTGATCGAGGCCTTCAAGGCGACGCTTGAAGAGATAAAAGAGTCAGACCTGATCCTTGATGTGTGTGATGTGAGCGATAGTTTTCTCGAGGACAAGCAGAAGGCGGTGGATATGGTCTTAAAGGAGATACAGGCTGACGGGCTTAAACGCATTCGCGTCCTTAACAAGATTGACAGCGTTACTGGCGAGGAAGCACGCGCACGCGTTCTGCGTAAATACGATAATTATATAATTATTTCGGCCAAGACCGGCGAAGGGCTTAACGCGCTTGAGGAGCGCATATATACGGAATTGGTCATAAAAGCGGAAAAGCGATGAACATTAAGATCATAAGCCTTGATCGCGGCAGGGACCGTGATATCAAAAAAGTGGAAGAGACCTTCATTACGCGTCTTTCCAAATATTGCAAGATCGAGTTCGTTGACATAAAGCGCTCTGCGCATTATGATACGGCCAAGCCACAGGCGATACTTACGGCTGAAGCCTCTCACGTTATGAAACGCATCAAAGAGAGCGACCATGTTATTCTGCTTGATCCGCGCGGCAGGCAGATGGATTCGATCACGTTGGCGCAGTCGCTCAAAGCCTTGCAGCAGCAAGGGGTCAATTCATTGGTCTTTATCATTGGCGGTCCGCTGGGAGTATCCGATCAGCTGAGGGAAAAAGCGCGCAGCATTTTGTCTCTTTCTAAACTTACCTTTACGCATGAGATGGCACGCATGCTCTTATGTGAAGCATTATACCGGTCATTCGATATCTTGCACGGCGGGAATTATCATAAATAATAATTATTACATTAAAGGAGCATATGATGGAGCTGGTAACACTCACGACGGATTTTGGCTATCAGGATAGTTATGTTGCGGAGATGAAAGGCGTAATGTTGGGGATAAATCCTAAAGCGCGGTTGGTCGACCTTTCGCACGGGATCAAGGCCCAGAACATAAAGGAAGCGGCGTATATGTTGTTCTTAGCGTATAGATATTTTCCAAAAGGGACCATTCATGTTGTTGTGGTCGATCCCGGTGTAGGCAGCGAACGGCGGATCCTATTGGTCAAAACAAAGAAATTCTATTTTGTGGCGCCCGATAACGGTGTGCTGACATATATTCTCAATGCAGAACGCGGCGCGATCGTTAGGCAAGTGACCAATAAAAAGTATTTTCGCAAAAATGTAAGCTCAACCTTCCATGGCCGTGATATCATGGCGCCGGTGGCGGCATATCTGACCCGTGAGCAGATATTTACCAAAGTCGGATCGATCCTGAGCGATCCGGAGCGGTTCCTTACGCCTAATCCGGTCAAGACCAAGGGGCAGCTCTTTGGCGAGGTTATTTACGTTGATCATTTTGGGAACATTGTTACCAATTTTACCCACGCTGTATTGGGAGAATACACTATCGGCGAAATTACGATCAAAAAAAGGACTATTAACGGAATAGTGCCGACCTATTCGTCGGTTCAGAAGAACGAGCTTCTGGCAACGTATGGGAGCAGCGGGTTTCTTGAGATCTCGGTCAATTGCGGATCAGCGCAGGCACTTATCAACGCTTCGCTCGGTGATAAGATCGCTATCCAGGTCGCTAAAAGATAACACGTAAATCCGTAACATTATGTAATTAAATAGGTTAAAACATCATGCAAGGGACAGTTCCGGAACTGTCCCTTGTTTATAGGCTGTTGATAACTATTTTCGCAGGTTCCCTTGAAAAACTCCTATTATAAGCTATAGTTTACATGGATAGAAAACCGGGGTTATATATGACATGGGTCATATATAGCCCTTTTTTATTGTAAACATGGTCCTTAAGGACAAGGAGGGTGCAGGATGGAACCGATCTTTAGTATACAAACCTTTAACAGCGGACTCACGTCGCCGGTCTACAATTCATTTCCAAGCTTAAATGGGTTCACACCATATCGATCTATTTTTTCAAATCAAACCGGTCTCAGTTCGTCTGGCAGTTCTACAGCACGTCCGAGTTCCGCATATGATATCAAATCACTCAGCGTATTTCAAAGTGCTTTGAGTGGCCTTCAAGATTCGTTCAGCGGTGTACGCAATTTGACTTATTCGCGTACAGCACGGCAGGATCGGCTTACGCCGCATAATGTCGCAACTGAGCGTAGGATGTTCGATGCGGCCGATATCGGCGCGAGCCTGGCTTCTTCATACAACATGCCGCGCATACAAGCAGGGTCTTTTACCGTCAACAACACCGTGATCCAGGTCGACCCAGCGGTCGATTCGTTAGCGGATATTGTATCCCGTATCAATAATTCAACGGCCGGTGTCTTTGCCCATTATGATCCGTCGGACGATACACTAGAATTTTTATCGAAAAGTAGCGGGCAAAAGATCACGTTCACCGATGATAATGCGCGTTTTCTCGAAGAAGCGAACGTCGTACTGAATACGTATGTCAATTCAACTCGAACCATGGCATATACGTTACCAGGTACCTCACGTCCTGCCAGCACGATCTTAAATAACATGAGCGGATTAGCGCGTTCGTATAATGAGGTTATGGAAAATCCCAATATTTCGCAGAAAGTGAAAAGCCAGCTTACGCAAAAGACCAATGAACTCGTCACGCTTCAGGCGTTGCAAGGTGTGCCTGCGGGCGGCTACAGTCTGGGGGGCGGCAGTATGCATTTCGATCTTTCAAGTCCAACGAGCATGCCGATCGCATATGATATGCACAACAGTTACACTGCGCTCAGAGATAGAGCATTGTTACTTTCGGGATTTTTTAGCGGCAGTCGTGGATTTGCGAACACGATGAATACGAACATTGATGCCTTGATACAGGAATTCAATGAAGGTACTGGTGCAAATGTAGATATGAGTGTATAATAAACAACTAATAAAGGAGTGGTTCTATGAACGGTGAGCAAAGAAGCGAGACGTGGAGAGTATTCAGGATCATGGCGGAGTTCGTAGACGGCTTTGAATTCATGTCCGAAAGTCAGCCGGCGATCTCGATCTTCGGTTCCGCGCGGACTCGTGCGACAGACAAATATTATACACTTGCCCAGAAGATCGCATATTCGCTTGTCAAAGAAGGGTATTCGATCATTACGGGAGGCGGGCCCGGTATCATGGAGGCGGCCAATCGCGGAGCAAAAGAAGCCGACGGCAAATCGATCGGCCTCAATATACAACTGCCGATGGAGCAAAAGCCGAACCGTTTTATCACGCATATGCTTAATTTCAGATACTTTTTTTGCCGCAAGGTCATGTTCGTTAAATACGCACGCGGCTTTGTCATCATGCCGGGCGGATTTGGCACTCTGGACGAGTTCTTTGAAGCCGTGACCTTGGTGCAAACTAATCGTATCGAGCCATTTCCGGTCGTGTTGGTCGGCAGTGCCTATTGGAAAGGTTTATTGGATTGGATGAAAAAAACCCTCATAAAAGAGAAAACAATATCGAAAGAGGACATGGCATGTTTTTATGTCGTTGACACTCCGGCAGAGGTGGTCAGGGCCATTAAAGGGTTCGATAAGAACAAAAGATGGCGTTTTAAATTTAGGAAACGGAAAGCGCATAAAAAATGATACGACGTAATACTTCATATATAGTTATGGTTCTCAACACGATCATCATGGTTTTGATCTGCATGTCCCCACGTAGTGTGTGGGCACAAGAACCGGGCCGTGATCTCGCGATATCGATCGTAACCCAGTATGCTGATATGCATGAGAATGAGCGCTACTTACGAATGAAAGAACTAGACCGCGAGAAAGCGGAACTTGTGATCGATGAGAATTATCAACAGAACCTTGAGCAGATCGATGCCGAGATCGGTATTATAGCCAACAGTCTGCGAACGTCGCTGTTCAGGAACAAGGAGAAGATCTACAATCTGCAAAAATTACGATATGAACTTTTTAGCACAATACTTGCTCAACAGCATGAATGTTATGAACATTTCAAATGTTCTGATGCGCCGGCTGATATCGTTAAGTGTGATGAATTATTTACCCATATGCAAAATTTGGAAATAAAAGTATATGGTATAGAGGCAGATATTAGGCGGCTTGAATTGGGCCTTTTTAAAGAACAAGCGCGTGAGGAGGCATTTACGCTACTTGCCGAACTTGACCGGCTTGACCGCGGCGACTTTGCCGGACGGGTGGCGATCAAAAAGAAATTATTCTCGATCGTGCATGAGATCACCGTACGGCTTCAGTATCCGACTGATGCGATCGCACGGGTCGAACGCGAACTACAAGCGCTTGATGAGTTCTCAAAGACGTATTCATATTGGAATGAGAATGAAGCACAGAGTGAAGAAGATATGATCAACATGTATAAAACACCGAGCGGCTCCGAGCTACCGACAAAACCATGGGACAGTTCAGAAATGATCGGCCGGCGTAATTATATGGATACGGTCGTGAAGAAGGAAAACGATAAGCGTAAAGGTGTCAAACGAAATCCGCGTAACATTAGGAAAAGTGCGCCGCAGACCACCTTGGGCCTTAACGTAAAAGAAAAGATCATGGCGCGCGAAGATTAGAACATTACACAGACAAAATAAGGGCGTTTGTTCTCTTGCAAGTGAACAAACGCCCTTTTTTATGCTCTTTCTTTGATCAAGGCATATGTATCTTCAGCAATAACGAGCTCTTCGTTAGTCGGAATAACAAACACCTTAAGCTGCGAATCTTCTTTTGTGATCACCAGCGCATTCGCTTCGTTCTTTTCCTCGTCGACCGTGATGCCAAGGTATCCAAAATGGTTAAGGATCCGTTTACGCAAATATGCGTTTTTCTCACCCATGCCAGCAGTAAAAACGATCGCATCAACACCGTTCATGGCTGCGCTATAGGCGCCGATGTATTTCACGATGCGATACACAAACACATCAACAGCATTCTTTGCCAGTTCGTCTTTCTTTTCCATTGCGGCCAGGACATCCCGCATGTCGCTTTTGCCCGATAATCCAAAAAGCCCGCTTTTTTTATTGAGTATAGTAGTTACATCATCGAGCGTGTGATTCTCCTTTTCCATCATATACAGAACAATCGATGGGTCCATGTCACCACAGCGTGTTCCCATAAGGACACCTTCCATCGGTGTAAATCCCATCGATGTATCGATCGACTTGCCATTAACAAGTGCGGTCAAACTGCAGCCGTTACCCAAATGACAGGTGATGATCCTTGTATCACCTTCATGTTTGTCAAGTAATTTCAATGCTTCAGTAGCAACATATTGATGCGAAGTCCCGTGAAATCCGTAGCGACGTACGCCATATTTCAAATATTGCTCATAAGGTAGCCCGTAGATAAAAGCTTTTTTTGGCATTGTTT
Source organism: Candidatus Omnitrophota bacterium (assembly GCA_016928875.1). Taxonomy (GTDB): domain Bacteria; phylum Omnitrophota; class Omnitrophia; order JAHJGZ01; family JAFGJY01; genus JAFGJY01. The sequence continues at coordinate 21,994 of JAFGJY010000026.1, forward strand.
GGTGGAATGCAGTATCAAAAACGGCCACTTGTGGTGTATCCGGCATGATCTCTTTACATGCTTCGATCCCGAGCAGATTGGGAGGATTATGTAGTGGTGCCAGGTCGCAACAATCCTTGATCGCATGCAGGACATCATCATTAATGATAACCGAGGCATGGAATTTTTCACCGCCGTGCACGACACGGTGGCCGATACCCTCGATCTCTGCAAGATCATGTATTACGCCGGTTCCCGGATCGACTAAGATATGTTCGAATAGTTTTTTGATCGCGGTCTTGTGGTTAGGTATGTCTTCAGCGATCTCGGCTTTTTTGGTTTCATTGACGATGTGGGTGATCTTGGAATTCTTCAGGTTGATGCGTTCGATGAGGCCTTTGGCGATGACTTGTGCCGAATCGTTCATTTCAAAAAGTTGATATTTTACCGAGGACGATCCGGAATTAAGGACGAGTATTTTCATACGGCACTTACTCCTTGTGCCTGAACAGCCGTGATCGCAACGATACCTTCGATATCGTGCGGAATACAGCCGCGCGATAGATCATTGACCGGTTTTGCCATACCTTGCAAGATCGGTCCGTACGCGTCTGCATTGCCGAGCCGTTGGACCAATTTATATGCTATATTACCTGAATCGATGTTAGGGAAAATAAATATTGTTGCCTTGCCCGCGACAGGACTTCCAGGGCATTTAAGCGCTGCCACGCTTTCGACCAGCGCGGCGTCACCTTGTAATTCTCCATCAATAACGATCGGGGAATTGTCACCGTATTTTTGTTGCAGTTTTTGTTGTGCGGATTTCGTTGCTTCGATGATCCTTTTTGTCGATGAGCTTGATGCTGAGCCTTTCGTTGAGTAGGAAAGCATTGCAACGCGTGGTTCGATCCCGAAGAGCTGCGCTGTTTCCGCGCTCTCGATCGCGATCTCGGCCAGTTCTTCAGCTGAAGGGAATTCAATGATCGCGCAATCGGAGAAGATCAGGATCTTATCATCGAAGACCATGAAAAAGAGACTCGAGATAAGTGAGATGCCGGGTTTTGCTTTTACGATCTGCAGTCCCGGCATGATAGTATCTTTGGTCGAGTGTGTAGCGCCTGCCACAAAGCCATCAACATCGCCGTTCTTGAGCATCATCGTACCGAAGAAACGACCCTTTTTCATCAGCTCGCGGGCTTCGCCATGCGTTATGCCTTTGTGTTGCCGCAGTTCAAAATAGAATTGAGCGTATTCTTCAAGTTTGGGTGATGTATCGGGGTTGATGATCGCAACTTTTTCGGGAGAGAGCCCGATCTTTTTCAGAGCGGGAGCGATAATGTTTTCGTCGCCGAGGAGTACGATGTTCGCTATATCTTTGTCGATAATCGCCTTTGTCGCGATCTGGATCCTTTCATCGCGGCCTTCAGGTAAAACGATGGTTTGCTTATTGGCACGGGCTTTTTCGATGACGGAATTTATAAAAGTGTCTTTTATGCTCATACAGAATAATTCTCCGAAGTTGTTATTTTTGTGAATATTTATATAATTAATTAGTATATGGTAATAGTATTCGAAATATTTTTTTTGTCAACATTGATTATTTAAAGTCTAAAGTAAGTGTAGCTTAAGTATTTAACTTATTTTATTTTAAAGTGATATGACAATCGGCTCCAGAATGACTTGCACTATCAAAGGTGCCATAGTATACTTGTGTAAGAATTTTCCCAAAAATGGGAATAGGAAAATCGTGAGTAACCGATCATGACCAAGAAAATATGTATTATTGACGATGAACAAGTGATACGTGAGACGCTGTCTGAGATGTTGCGTATTGAAGGGTACGAAGTGGTAACATGCGATAATGGCCTGAGCGCATTGGATACACTTTCATCCGAGGAGTGTGATCTGGTATTGTGTGATATTCGCTTACCGGATGTCGATGGTTTGGACTTGCTTGAAAAGATCAGAGCGAAATTGCCGGGCATTATGTTCATAATGATGACCGCTTTCGGGTCGGTCGAGTCAGCGGTCGAGGCGATGAAGCTCGGCGCGCAAGATTTTATTACTAAACCATTCCTTTTTGATGATGTAAAACTTCGCATCAAACGAATTTTTGAATTTCAATCAATGGCGCGCAAGACCGAGATCTTACAAGAACAACTTGAGGACAAGTATTCGCTCTCTGGAATGATCGGTAAAAGTGAAGCCATGCAGCATGTCTTTCGCTTGATCAGGAAGGTCTCGGCCGTAGACAGTACAGTGTTGATCACAGGCGAGAGTGGGACCGGCAAAGAGTTGACCGCACGTGCGATCCATTTTACAAGCACCAAAAAAGACAAGCGTTTTGTAGCTGTTAATTGCGGGGCAATACCGGCATCATTGCTCGAGAGTGAGCTCTTCGGATATAAGAAAGGTTCTTTCACCGATGCCAAGCAGGATAAGGAAGGTATTTTTCTCTATGCCAACGGTGGCTCGATCTTTCTTGATGAGATAACCGAACTGCCGTATAACCTACAATCAAAATTATTGCGGGTGATCGAAGAGCGTGAAGTCCGCCAGATCGGCGCGCATAAACCTGAACCCGTTGATTTCCGTCTTATCACCGCGAGCAATAAAGACATCGTTAAGTGTGTCGATCGTGGTGAATTTCGCCGAGACCTTTACTATCGTATCAATGTTTTTAATATCCACCTGCCGCCGCTCCGCGAGAGAAAGGAGGACGTCCCGCATCTTGTGATGTTCCTTACCAAGAAGATCTGCAAAAAACTTAAGATAAAGGAAAAACGTGTCGCGCCGTCATTCGTAAAACAGATCATGACCCAGGAATGGCCGGGAAACGTCCGTGAACTTGAAAATGCTCTTGAGCAATCGATCGTTCTTAGCAGTGGTGATATGTTAACACATACCGATCTTATTTCTGAGCGAACACAGATCAAGGATAGCATGCTTTCAACGTTCGAACAGAGTATCCCTGATGGCGGGCTTAAAGAGATGGTCCGTCAAAGTGAAAAGGAGTATATTCTTAAAGTATTGGATCAAGTCTCGGACATCAAAGAAGCGATGAATATTCTCAAACTCACCAAAACGACCTTCTATCGTAAACTAAAAGAACATGACATTAACCTCAAAGAAATGGCGAAATATTCCCAATCATGGGAAGAATGAGCCACCGTTCCCAAAAATGGTACTAATTTATGCTCTATTCTGGCAATTGGCATGATTTCTATCAATGTATCATATTGAAACAAAATTAATTACATAATTTTCAAAGTTTTTAAAAGTCTGAAATAAACGGGTACATATATTGCATAGTTAAAAGTGGGGTTGGCTATTTGAACATGCTATTTTGAAATACGTTACGATATATCCCGCAGTGAAATAACGAAAGTCTTTTTCAAACGCCTCACGCTTAAATTGTTGCATCGCACGTCTTGATAAACAAAGGGAGTCATGGGATGATAGAAATCGATCCGCGATACAGATCCTATCAGTTGGTGGTTCTGGATGATGATTATGTTGTGCGCGAATCGTTGGCTCTTTGTTTAAAAGAATTCGGGTATTCAGTTCTTACGTATTCTTCCGCTCAAGAACTGCTTGATTGTCTTGATTCTATCCGATGTGACCTCATTTTATGTGATCTTTCCATGCCCGAGATCAACGGGCTTGATTTTCTGGAAAAGGCCAATCCGCGCAAGCGCGGCATTCCGGTCATTCTCATTACAGCCTACGGGAGTTTTGATATTGCGTGCAAGGCCTTACGTCTCGGCGCCCGGGCGCTTTTTTCGAAACCGTATGACCTTAAGGAAATAAAAAAGAGCATTCGTTATCTGATCGCCGAAAGTATTGTAGAAAAAAAGAAGGCCAAATTAAGTGAACAGGTCAATCAACAGATCGAGTTCTTTAAACATCAGGTGGAGGATACCAACGAAAAATATCGCCAGTTGGTATATTCTTCGCTGGAAGCGCTGATGAATTCACTTGAAATAAAAGATGAATACACCAAAGACCATTCAAAACGGGTGAGCCAGTACAGCGGTATGTTCGGGCAATATCTGAAACTGGATGATACAGAGATCTACAATCTAAAACTGGCCGGCATATTCCATGATATCGGCAAGATAGGCATATCGGAGAGTATTCTTAAGAAAAAAGACAAGCTTACCGCAGAGGAATATGAGGTCATCAAGACCCATCCGCTCATCAGCGAATACATCTTGCAACCCCTTAACGTTTTCTCGTCCGTGCTCGAGATCATCCGCTCGCATCATGAACGGTTCGATGGCTTGGGCTATCCTTCAGGCGTTGTGGGAGAGGATATTCCGTTTGGGGCACGGGTCATGTCGATCGTTGATGCTTATGATGCGATGTCGACCGTGCGGCCGTATCGGGGAAGTTATGGTTTGAAAACTATCATTGATGAATTAGAGCGCGTCAAAGGAACACAATTTGACGCCCGCCTTGTAGATGAGTTTATCCGCTTCCTTGAGAGCGGTGAACTTACCAACCTCTATGTGTCTTAAAATATAATTTTTGCCGTCATTGTGAGGGAACGACTTGTCCCTGTTCCGGATTTCGAAAAAGTCTTCGGGGAAATGAACGAAGCCTACTTGCCGGCCGGCAAGCTATGTACTGAACTTGTTGCGTCGGTCTATGGCTTTCTCGCAGTAACGGCAAAATTACCGGGAGAGGTCTTTGTAGTCATCGAAGATCTTATCGATCATGCGTTTTTTTATCCCTGTGCATTCAGGGTATATGATCTTCAGATGTTCAATAGCAGTATCCCCGAATGAATGCAGGGCAAGAGCGGCATTATCGCGTACACCGTAATAATCATGATCGAGCAATTCGGGCAACGCGGTTATGGCGCGCGACGAGCGGATCGTCTGCAGGGCATTGATCGCATTAAGGACGACGAAGGTATCATCGTGCCGTAGCAGTTTAATGAAAGTCGGCTCTGATCCGATATCAAGGAAATGGGTCAATACCAAGGTCGTGGTTGCGAGCGTGATCGGATCGCTCTGTTTCCTTAGTTGGGAACGTAAAAGCGGTAGTACCATTTTTGGGTCATCGGCAAATTTAAGATACACAATGAACTTTGCGCGGGTAAAATCGTCCTTTTCATTTTCGATCGCGGCCATGATGCGCGGTATAAGTTCTTCTCCATAATCCTTGATGAATCGTGCAGGGAACTGCAAAGAACGCACGAATGCTTGCGACCTAATAGACCGTATCAGAAAATCAACCGCCTCCTTATCAAGGCTAATGAACATTTTTGCCGCTGCAAGACGGGTTTGAGGTGCGACATTTTCGCTGGTCATTATCGTATATAATCGCTCGGCAGCAGAAGGGTCATTTTCATCCGGCATCTCAAGGGTCACGAAATGTCGTGCCGGCCGTGCGATGCGCGGGATGAACAAGGCCTTTTTATTGAAGATCGACAGTGGCTTTTCACCATCACTGCGCAATCCGTGATGCTTGTCGGTTTCATCCGTATTTTGGAACCAACGGCTGTGGATATAATGATCATCTCCCGCTTCGTCAAAGAAAAGGCCGATGCTGGCGATCGATTCATCGACCGTCCCTCTTCCGAGCGAGTTCGAATCCGCAGCGCCGATCTGATACGTATCATTACCGTCCTTATCGTTCAATATCCCGATGCCGGTGAGCGAACCGGACCCTGCCGAGAGCCTTTTTGCGTTGTAACAATCATCGCCGGCGTAATCGACGAGCATGCCGATCGAGCGATGGTATCCCAACCCTTGGGAGGCAGCGACCGATTTGTAGAAATCCGAACCTTCATTATCGAGCAAACACCCGAAGCCGAAATGCACGCCGACGCCCTGGGCGTAATGGATCGATGAATAGAAATCGTTTCCCATGGTATCATGGAGGACACCGATACCTAACCAGTATCCCGCGCCCTGGCACAATGCCGCGCCGTGATATGAATCATTTCCCGTACCATCAAGCAAATAGGCAAATCCGCCGCCGGCGTATTCTCGAATGCCCATCGAAAATCCTTGCGAGGAACTTTTATACGATTCTTCGGAAAAGGCCCAGCCTTGGAATTCGCCACCTGCAGAATAAAAGTCATTTCCGTACAGATCGACCAGCATGCCGATGCCTTTGGTCATCGAGAACCCCTGGCAATAATGTTTACCGCTGTAATAATCGTTGCCTCTTTTATCATAGACCACACCAAGGCCGAAAGCGCCCGCGCCGATGCCGAACTGTCCGACCCGGTATTCATCATCGCCCTCGTGATCGATCAAGACCCCTGCGCCGGCGATGCCGTTTCCGCAGGAGTTATTACCGGCATGATATGAATCATGGCCTTTTTTATCGAAGAGGACGGCAATGTTCATGAGTCCACTGGCAAACGCATTATCCGCGCGCGTGGTATAACGGTCATTACCGTCAAAGTCCACTATAAGGGATGAATATAAGGGGGAGAGCGATGTGCCCGCTTGGTCGGCATATGTGTCATTTCCTTCAAGATCAAGTACCAGACATGCTTGTTCGTTATAATGATCATCTGCCGTACTTCCAACAATGATCGTTCCCATAGCGGTTTTGAATATGAATGGCGCAGCGAGTAATAGCGGCCTTTTCATTGTGTGGTGGACCTTATTGGCATGTTCGATCGCATTAATAAGAATGTATGTGCCATCCAATACATGTTTCATATGAACACGGTTACATAGATCGAGTAATTTCTGATCGAACCCGCGGGTATTTTCATCGCTGACAGTGTGCACCGCAAAAAGAGGGATGAGAGTACGCAACTCATCGATCTCATCGGGCGAAAGATCGGCGTAAGCCCGCTTTAATGCGCGATTGGCTTTGTAAAGCGCTTTTAGCAGGACTTCGAGTATTTCGACCAGCTCGAGCGGCTGCTGTTCGAGCCATATAAAGAGATCTCCATATTCACCGCGGGTTTTGTAATAACGGTCGATCTGTTGTAATGTTTTTTTCAGAGACGTTCTACGAACGTTTGTAAAGGGAGTTATCTTTTCATTATAGAGCCTGCCAAAAAAATCGGCCTGAAGCGGGAAAAAATCATCTTCACGTGATAATATGTCTTCTGATATCTGTTGGGTAATATCGGGCATACGCAGGGGAGAGGCGAACGCCGCATTGACCAGGGTGTAGAACGCATCAGGTTCCATGTCAGAGCGTCCTAACATATAGATATCCTCTGCGCGGAGATTTATGGCATCTAATTTTGATCGTAATGCTGGGGAATAGGAGGTTGGTGCTTCTTTACAGCCGCTCGTACAGAGCACGCACACGATTTGTATGCAGACAATGCTATAACGGCAGATCGTTTTGTATAGAATGATTAATTGCGATCTGTTCCTCCATATGTGGAAAGGCGACCCTATATATTGTAAAAATGTCATGGTAGAATTTCGTTTATTCAAATGCTTTAATATACTATAATAAAGCTTCTTTTTTACAAAATCGTGTTTTAAGGCATAGTTCATTATAGGATGGTTGCTTGGGCAAATCAAGATTCAGTGGGCACTTCCGATCTCTATTATACGCGTAAGGAAATTAAGGAGTCATGTATATGAATGATTTTCACAAACGTTCGAAAAGGTGGTTATGTATATGGTTATTAATTATCAGCGTGGCCTTTTCTTCCAATACGGTGCAGGCGCAAGAGCCTGCATTGGCTGATGCTCCTTTTTTGTATCGAGTTGAATTTCCGGAAGAAATAGGCTCGGTTGAACAGCGCTGGGAAGGGACATCACCGAAGACGATCATTCTCATACAAGATTCTCATATATCTCTCGAGGTCCAACTTAACATATCAAAGATCATAGAGACCCTTGTTAAAGAGTACAACGTGGGCCTTGTCAATATCGAAGGGGCGGACCACGAAAAGATCGATTTCGAGGAATTGCGCCAGCTTGAGCCGCGAGATGTGGTCGAGCGCGTGAGCATAGAATTCCTCAAGGAAAGCCGCATTAACGGTGCGGTGTATGCCAAGATAAATTGCGATAAGGATTTTAAGCAATACGGCACCGAGGATAAGGACAAGTATTTGGAGAATTATAAGTATTATTTGTCGGTCATTGAGCACAATCAACAATTGGCTGATTTTATCTTGAATGTCAGGAATCAGCTGATGAAGAACAAGCAGAAGTTCCTCTCGCAGAAATTGATCGAGTTCATAAACGTTGAGATCCTTTTTAGGGACGGCGATACGTCGCTCATATCGTATTTCAAGATCTTGATCAAAAATGCGAATGAACTCGGGATCGACCTGATCCAGTATCCCTCTATCACGCAGATGGTAGAGATCGCCCTGAGCGAAGAACAATCAGAGATGTTCAAAAGCGTGGATAATGAAGGATTGCTCAATGAATTAGCACAGCTTTCCAAAGCGATAATCGATCAAATGGCGACGACACCGCGCGCGCAGCAATTCGTCGAGCTGCTCAATAAGATCATGCGCCTGCAGGACATGTTGCGGTTGCGGGTCTTGCCGGATGATTATGAGGATTATCTGCAGAATGAAAGCGAATTCCAAGAAGCCCGCGTCTCCTCGCTCATAAAAGCCTTGTTCCCGGATATGGACATGACACCGCTTATAGGCCTTAATGAGCTTCTTAAGAACATGGATTTCTTTTATCAAAAGGCGCATGAACGTTCGCGTGTTATTTTTAAGAACTCGCTAAAAAATATGGAAACTGAGGGGACGGACATAAGCGTGATCGTCTCAGGCGGCTTCCATACGAACGAACTGGTTAATCTGTGCAAGGAGAATGATATTTCGTACATACGCGTAATGCCGAAAGTGACCAGTACGGAATCGACGGTTGATTACGAGGGCAGAATGCTTGAGCTCAAAGCGGAATTGATACAAGACGAAGATGAGGAATGATGAGTTTGCATCATTTTAGTAAAGAGCATTTGAAGATAACTGACGGCCAAACGCGGGCAGGGCTCAAGATCACCTTCATCGGTCTATTTGTTAATGTTATTTTGGTTGTTTTGAAATTGATCGTTGGCATAGTCGGCAGAAGCCGGGCGCTTATCGCTGATGGTGTACATTCATTTGCTGACTTCCTGACCGATGTCATTACCTCACTGGGGATCTATTTAGGCAACATTCCCGCTGACGAATGCCATCATTACGGGCATAAAAAGATCGAAACGGTTTCCGAAGCCATTATGGGGGCTGTCTTGATCTGCGTTGGCGGAGGATTGAGCTTCGATGCGGGACGTGCCATCTATTACAATGATCTTACCATGCCGCATGGTATTACGATCCTTGTTGCCCTGGCATCGTTTATGGTCAAGGAGATCTTATATCATGCGACCATAAAGGTCGGGAGACAGGCCGGCAGTAATGTGATCATTGCCAATGCTTGGCATCATCGAAGCGACGCGCTCAGTTCGTTGGCGGTCTTGATCGGGCTTCTGGTCGTTTATTTCGTGCCAAGTGTAAAATTCATCGATACGTTGCTTGGCTTTGTGGTCGGCGCTTTGATCATCGGGATCGGATGGCGCCTGGCCTGGGATGCGCTGAG
>JAFGJY010000027.1 GCA_016928875.1 Candidatus Omnitrophota bacterium
CATCCACATGATATCTATTCTCCTTCGGAGCCGTGGACGATCCGCATCAAGCAGATCGGGCATGAATTCGTCAAGGCCGGGCATACGGTCACGCTTGTCTATTTCCCGCTTGATCCACAACAAATCGGGAAAGAAACGGACTATAACGGTGTACGCGTGATCGCACTGGATAGACGCGTCGGTTTGCATCGCCTTTTTCGTAACATCGGCATCCTAGCCCAGCTGGCACGAACCTGCAATATCGTGCATTTCCAGAAATATCATTATTATTGTTCGATCCCCGCGATGATAGCAGCGTTGATCTGCGGCACGCCGATCCATTATGATTGGGACGATTGGGAGACAAAGATCTGGTATTTCTCAAATCCAAAGAACCATTTTGTCGGCGGTTTTATCGATCTTTTTGAAAAGATACTGCCGAGGATCGCAAATACCGTATCGGTCTCCGGCCGCCACGTACGTCAATTATGCTTACATGAAGGTGTCAAAGCGGAGAATATATTTGCTGCGCCGGTCGGGGCGAATCTTGAGGCGTTCCATCCGGATTCACACATGAATGGTACGATAAAGACAAAGTTCGGCATAGGGCATAGTTTGGTTCTGTATCTCGGACAATTACATGGAGGGCAATATGTAGAACTATTCATTAAAGCTATACCACAGGTCATTGTAAAACGGCCTGATGTTACGTTCATGATCGTAGGTGATGGGTATAGAAGGCAGGAACTTGAGATGCTGGCACGAGACCTGGGTGTTTTACAACATTTGATCTTTACCGGAACAGTGCCGCATGATGATATACCGTATTACATCGGAGACGCCGATGTATGTGTAGCGTGTTTTGAGGAAAATGACATCACGCGTTGTAAAAGCCCGCTTAAGATCGCGGAATATATGGCAAGCGGCAAGGCGGTCGTTGCGAGTTGTGTCGGTGAGGTACGGAACATGCTTGGTGGTCTTGGCATATTAACGGAGCCGGGTGATCCACGATCCCTCGCTGAAGGGATTGTGCGGCTTCTCGCGGACCGCGCGTTGCGGGAAAGATTACGTTTTAAAACGCGCCAACGTGTCGAACAGCGATATAACTGGCGCGTAACGGCGCGTAATATCTTAAATGCTTATCAATGTTTAAGTGGGAGAAAGTAACGATGCGTAAGCGATCCAAAGTTTTTTTGCTTCGCATTCTAAAAAAAGTGACCTTCCCGATAATAACGATCGTTATTATCGGTATTTCATTTGTCCCGACTGTTTTTCACCTGAAATATTATGTTTTTGCTTTTTGTCTTTTTGCTCTTCCTTTCATTTGTACGTTTTCGTATAAAGGAGCCGGAATATTCCATCCGGGAGATTTACCTTTATTTGCCTTCCTCCTCTTAAGTGGGATAAATGTTTTTTTTGCGCGTGATCTTTATGTCGCATGCCACGCATACCTTACTATAACACTGCCTCTTTTTTGCCTGTATTACACACTTGCTACGGGCATTATTTACATGAAAGAATTCACGATATTATCAAAAGTGATCTGCATATCGAGCATTCTTGTTGGATCTTATGCTCTTTTTGAATGTTTTTTCAGTACGAATCCTATATATGAAAAAATGTTACCGAACGAGATGTTCAATCATTATATCAAGATCTTTACCAGACCATTGTCAACGCAAGGCAATCCCGTCGTACTCGGAACATATATGTTGGGATCATTAGCGTTTCATATTCCTATGTTACATGTAAAGAAAAAAAAGTGGTGGATCGCGGGATTTATTGGCATCATAGTAAGTATTGTAGTCATATTAGAGACGCTTTCCAGACAGGTTTTTATAGGGCTCATTGGTATGGGAGTGGTTTATTATATCTTACGGCGGAAATATAAGTTATTGGTAAGCATATCTTGTGTATTTATAGCGCTCATTATTATTTGCTCATTATTGCCGCATCCATTTAACCGCTTTGGGGTCCAAGGTCTTTTTTCTAATCGAGCGCGAGGTATCATTTCGGATTATCGATTGGATCGATGCGTGATGACGGGGAAGATGTTAAAAGATAAGCCGTTTACCGGGATCGGGTTAAATCATTTTCGCATTCTCTTTGATGATTACTATTCCGGTAAAGATTCAAGAAATTCATTTGAATTCATGATAGCGGATAATATGTATTTAACGATCGCCGCAGAGACCGGCATCTTCGGACTTTTGGGGTTCATAGCCTTGCTTTTGTCTATTTTCTTCAAGATACAAAAGGTTTTTGCCGTTTTTTCTGCTGACAGATACAACCGCGTGGTCTTTACTGCGCTCGTTTCGTGTTTATGTGGTATCTTGCTTAATATGGCAGCGTATGAATTATTTTATTGGCCGAATCAATATGTTTTTCTTTGTCTTTTGATCGGATTTGTAGAGGGATTATATCGACATACGAGTAAGAAGAGGCTTTCGATACAACAAAGATCATCTTGAGCCGACATTTGATCTGTAAATCTTTGCTGCCGTTTTTAAAGTGATCTTTTCGATGATATTTAACTTGGCTAACGATCTATGGAAAAGCATATTCCTTCCCAGATCATCACACCCCCGATGACACCCGCACGCTGCATTAGGATCATTACCGATCTGCGAAAAGAATGGCGAGATCTTTTCGCAGATCGCTGTTTCCTTGCGAAACACTTTCATATTGAGTGAATTCCAAAGATCTTTAAATCGATCGATGTTAATGTTGCCGACCGGTATTCGGTGGGCCTTTAAGCACGCATTGACATTGCCATCCGGCAATATCCGTGAAAAGACCCATCCGGCATAACAGGGGAATGAATCGATGATGCCTTTATCATATTCGCCACGCTCAGAACGATCATCACTGAGCCGTCGGATGAATTGGTCGAACTGCACGATCTTCGGCATCGGGATCCCGTTACGTTCAGCTCCACTAATAGTGACCGTGAGTGAGCGCGCAGATGCCAACGCTTCATTACGTTGTTCTTTATTGAGCATCAGCACATCGGTCTTTCCCGGTATCGGATCGAGAAGTGCGAATTCAACAGATTCTGATTCGGTGCGCACGGCAATATCGTACATCATTGCGAGATCGCGATAATTGATGTTTGAGATCACATGGTACA
>JAFGJY010000028.1 GCA_016928875.1 Candidatus Omnitrophota bacterium
ACGAGCACACCATCCGTATATAGAACTGCGCCTGCTTCTACAAAAACCATCGTCTCCGATGCTAAGAAAGATATCCGTCAAAAGCGATATCAGGACGCTATTGATAAATTACAACAAGCGCAGTCGATAGATACCGCCGATCCCAAGATTACTGAAATGCTGAGTGAAACACGTGAGAAAGTTATCGACCAAGAGATCGCTATGGCATCGCTTGAGAACAAGGTCTATAAAAAATCGAAGCTGCTTGAGGTCGAAGATTATTGGTATCCTCCGGTGGCTGATGCGGACGCAGGCAAGGTCACATCAAGCGTCGAGTCACTCTCTTCCAAATCGCCTGCGCGGCTTATCCTTGAGAAAAAGGCCCGGCAGATCATCCCCTCGATCGATTTTACCGATGCACGCCTTAAAGATGTGGTCGAATATTTGGCTTTATCGAATGATATAAATATCGTCATAGATGAAGAGGTTGTCGCCGATGTCTCCGGCGTTACTATTCATTTAAAGAGCATCCCGCTTATAGAAGCGCTTGATATCATCTTGCGCACCAAGGGCCTTAAATATCGTTTTGAAGATAACATCATTTGGATCACGACCGCCGATAAACTTGCGCAGGAAGATTTGATCGTCAAGGTCTATGACGTACAAGACCTCGTCGGCAAGATCCATGATTTCCCAAGTAAACCGTTCGATATCTCAAAAGCGACCAGGAAAATTGACGATGAAAAAGACGCGGAATAGCTACCTTATCATCTGTATCGTTGTTGCATGTTTTTTTATCTCGACCATGTTATCATCGAGCGCGTCTGCCTCCGAACTCGAAGACATCTCAACGCCTGAGACGATCGGCACACAGCTAGTTACACCAGATAAGCCGGCAATGCCCTACGTGGTAACAGGAGAATCACTTGTCTCAACGATCACGAACATGGTCGATTTTGACATCAATGGAGCTACTATCATCTTTAACCGCCCGACCGGCCAGTTGATCGTAAAGAATACGCCTAGCAACCTTTCCGCCGTTGAGAACATACTGTTCGAGATGCGGCAGTCAATTTCCCGCCAAGTCGAACTTGAAGCGCGGATCATTACGGTAACCTCGGATGAGATCGATGCACTGGGCCTTCAAACCACGCTTGGCTCTAGTGCATTTGGTATGCGTTCCGACAACAAAGGCTCGATCGATGTCGAACACGGGATCACCTTCCCGGACGTTGTTGACCGTAACAATGCCAATTATTACGGCCAAGAATTCATATTCGGCGTTCTTGATAAACATTATTCGATGAATATGGCGATCGACGCCTTAAAAAGCATTGCCGAGGTCAACACGCTCTCGGCGCCACGACTTACCGTATTCAATAATCAAAGAGCACATGTAAAAACGTCGACGATCACGGATTATGTCTCGGAAGTGGATGCAGAAGTGCAGGCTGACCGCGATGTTTTATATTACACGGTGGATACAAAAGTGCGTCAGGCCCCTGCGGGGACCATTCTCGATGTAACACCGACCATTAACGATGACGGCACGATCACCTTACAGCTCCATCCAACTTTCGTTACCGTAGATCTTGATAACACGGTCAATATCGAAAGTGTCGCTACGTCCGCTTCAGGCGGTGCATCGCTGGCAAGTAACACACTTACGCTACCTATTTTCACTACACAGGCTTTAGATACAACGGTTGTGATACCTAACGGCGGCGTCGCCGTCATCGGCGGCCTGATCGACGAAGTAGAAATATTAAGCAAACACAATTCTCCGGTATTACGTTGGATCCCGATCATCGGGAATTTATTCAAGAACAGGAATGACCGGACCACAAAATCACATTTGGTCATCTTCGTCAAGGCGACCAGTGTTTTAGCGAGCAATATTCAACCGCAAAGACCATTATGAAAAATTATTTACTGATCTTTATTTTGTTTCTATTCTTCATGCACTCAATGTGTTTTGGATATGCCCCCGATGAAGTGGCCACGCCTGAGATCCGAACCTCCCAGTCCATAAAAGGGGAGGAAGCGGCCGCGCCTTATGCCATCACCGGGGAAGCGATCGTTGCCATGTTGCAAAGCACCGTCGGGTTTGAAGTGCCCGGTTCAGCGATCGTTTTCCACCGTCGAACAGGGCAGATCTTTGTCCGTAATACCCCGAAGAACCATGAGATCATCGCAAATATTTTAAGTAATCTTCGTCAATCGCATCGACGCCAAGTACAGATCGAGGCACGGATCATCACCGTCTCCGGCACCGATTTCGAAGGTGTCGGGGTTGATTCCTCAAGCTGGCAATTCATTACCAATCCGGATAAGAATTTTGTGGGCGGCAGCGGAACAATTGGTGATACAACTGTGACCACAGCGCCAACGCGCTCTAACTTTGAAGACCTTAATACGATCTTCGATACGACCGGGATAGGGGATGCGATCATGATCGGAGTGCAACGTGAGGGATTATTGGATATTGACCTTGCGATCGATGCCCTCGGTCGCGACGTGAAAGTCAATACACTGGCCGCACCACGGTTAACGGTCTTCAACAATCAGCGCGCCAATATCACGATAGAAAAGAACCAATTCTATATTGCGCGGATCGACTCGAGCTTCTCAAGTGCAGGCAGTGATGACCTTATCGTCGCGCAAGATCCGGATGTCGACATCGCCCGTTCCGGGACTATTCTCGATGTCACCCCTACGATTCACGACGATGGTACCATTACGTTGGAATTACACCCGCATTATGTACGGGTCGATCTCACAGATACCCAAGATATAGAAAATGCGAGCGGCGTAACCAGCAACAGTGTCACGCTGCCGATCTTCACCTCCCAAGAGATCAATACGACAGTCACTATCGATGATGGCGGGGTCGTTATTTTAGGGGGCCTGATTTCCGAGACAGAAGATAATCTGCACGATAAAGTTCCTCTTCTTGGCGATATCCCGCTTATCGGTAAAGCCCTTTTTCAGAATAATCAGGTCCGTAATGTCAAAACTCATCTTTTGATGTTCGTCAAGGCTACGGTTCAAGAGTTCGAAGCTACTAAATAATCACATTAATTTTTTAACAAATATTTTATTGACAATATAAAATATATAACTATAATAACCCAAAAATAGGAATAATAGTCAAAGTTCTTGCAAAGATTTAGCTCGCCGAATTTCCCTTCATAACATCAATTTCACAAGCATTAAATCGTATGAAGTCGTCGGTGTTTACATTTAGATATCGTTGTTTTGCCTTATAAATGTAATCAACTTTAAATAGAGGCCGTAATTCCACCTTTCTCACATACCATGTCCAAGCGTTTTCTTATCATAGACGGAAGTTCTTTCATATATAGGGCCTATTATGCGATACAGCATCTTTCGAATTCCAAGGGACAACCGACTAATGCTATTTATGGATTCATCGCGATCCTGCAAAAGCTCCTTGCTGAAGAAAATCCTGAATATATCGCAATATGCTTTGACCGTAAAGAAGCCACGTTCCGTCATGAGAAATATGAAGACTACAAGGCCCATCGTAAACCTATGCCTGATGATCTGGTCGAACAGATCCCCTACATCAAAAAGCTAGTTAAAGCTTTTAATATTGCGTCGTTTGAAAAAGCGGGATTTGAAGCTGACGATATTATCGGTACGTTGGCAATAAAAGCGGCCAAAAAAGATGTTGATGTTTTTATCGTAACCGGCGATAAAGACATTTTGCAACTCGTTAATGATAAAATCAAGGTCATCAATGTTCATAAAGAAGGCCTTGTTTACGATATCAAAAAGGTCAAGGAGCGTTATAGCGGCCTGGGACCTGAAAAGATGATCGACATCATGGCGCTCATGGGAGATGGTTCGGACAACATTCCGGGCATCCCGGGTGTGGGTGAAAAAACCGCCATCAAATTGATATTAGAATTTGGATCGCTCGAAGGGGTCTATGAACATATCGAAGATCTTAAAGGTAATTTAAAGTTGAAGCTCATTGAAAATAAAAAGCTGGCCGATCTATCGCGCGAGCTTGCAACAATTGATTGCGATGTGCCCGTGGATTTTTCACTTACTGAGCTTAAGGCCAAAGAAAAAGACACCAATGCGCTTAAAGAATTGTATACAGAGCTTGAGTTCTCCAAGCTCTTATCTCAGCTTGGCACCATGGCCGTTGAAAAAAAGTCCCGCAAAAAAAGCTATTCTTGCATTACAGATGAAAAAGATCTTAGCACGCTTATAAAACGGCTTGAGAATGTCAAAGGGTTTGCCGTTGATACCGAAACGACCGGTACGGATCCGCATTCGGCCGATCTTCTTGGGATCAGCATAAGCCTTGCTCCTCATGAAGCATATTACATTCCATATGCACTTCATGCGGAACAGTCGAAAATAATTCATAACTCATTTATTTGCAATCAGTTACAACGTATCTTTGAAAACGAATATATCGCGAAATATGGGCAAAACATCAAGTACGATCTGATAGTCCTTGAACGCCATGGGATGACCTTACGCGGCATTGCGTTCGATACGATGGTAGCATCATATCTGCTTGATCCAAATCGCAGCAATCACAATCTCGATATGATATCGCTTGATCATGTCGGCATCAAAAAGATCGCATTTGAAGATCTTGTGGGAAAAGGGAAGAACCAGGTCACGCTTGATCAGGTCCCGATCGAAAAAGTCACGGAATATGCCTGTGAGGATGCCGATTGTGTTCTGCAGCTTGTGCCGATCTTACGCGCGTTGCTTAAAAAGAACCGGCTTGAGCCTCTCTTCGATGAGATCGAAATGCCGCTTCTTTCCGTACTCGCTACGATGGAAATGAACGGTGTTAAAATTGACACAAAATTCCTCGGCCGTCTCTCAAAAGAAGCCGCCAAAGAATTAAAAGCTCTCGAGAAGGCGATTTACGCAGAGGCGGAAGAAGAATTCAATATTAATTCTCCGAAACAGGTCTCGCACATCCTGTTTGAAAAGCTAAAATTGCCGATCATTAAGAAAACGAAGACCGGCCTTTCAACGAACGTTGCGGTTCTAGAACAGCTTGCGGTTCATCATCCTCTGCCGCGTTTATTACTTGATTACCGCGAGATAGCAAAGCTGAAATCAACATATCTTGACGCATTGCCCTTGCTCGTAAATAAAGAAACCGGGCTTGTCCATACGTCGTTCAATCAAACTATCACCTCGACCGGACGTTTAAGCAGTTCTAATCCTAATTTTCAGAACATCCCGATCAGAACCGAGACCGGACGGCGGGTACGCGAAGCCTTCGTCCCGCGCGCCGAGACCAATATACTTTTAGCAGCCGATTATTCTCAGATAGAATTGCGCATACTCGCTCATTTATCGAAGGACAAGAGCTTGCAGGACGCGTTTGCAAAGAACATTGACGTTCACTCGTTCACTGCCTCCCTGATCTTCGATGTCCCGATCGAGATAGTCGATAAGGACATGCGCAATACGGCCAAGGTCATCAATTTCAGCGTCATATACGGGAAAACGGCGTATGGTTTATCACAAGACCTCGGTTTGCCGGTCAGAGAGGCAGGCGAATTCATTAATGAATATTTTAATAGATATAAGGGTGTAAAAAAATACCTCGATTTGATCAAGGATATGGCACGTAAAGAAGGTTTTACTGAAACGATCGTTGGCCGTAAATGTTTATTCCCTGATATAAACAGCTCTAATGCAAATGTACGCCAATTCGCGGAACGTGCAGCGGTCAATGCGCCGATCCAAGGTTCTGCGGCTGATCTGATAAAGATCGCGATGCTTCATATCCAAGCCGCATTTGAAGAACATAGTGTAAAAACAAAAATGATACTCCAAGTCCACGACGAACTTGTTTTTGACGTGGTAAAAAACGAGCGCGCCACGGTCGAAGGGATCGTCCGCGAAAAGATGGAAAACGCCCTTGAGTTGACTGTCCCGCTTGTGGTGGACCTTTCGTGGGGAAAGAATTGGGCAGAAAAATGAAAAGAACAAAAAAGAAAAAACAAAAACCATTACGGGTCATTGGGCTTACGGGAGGATTTTGCAGCGGCAAATCGACTGTACTACGCCTTTTCCGTGCGTGTGGTGCGCATACGTTCGATTGTGATCATGTTGCTCATAAGGCATTCTTTGTTACTTCGCCGGTTTATAAAAAGATCGTCCGGGCCTTCGGTAAAGCCATATTGACAAAACGTAGGGGTATCGACAAAAAAGCGCTGGGTGAGATAGTGTTCAATAATAAATCTAAACGTAAGCGGCTCGAGAGGATAATCCATCCGTTCGTGGTCGACCAGATGAAAACATTCATACAAAAGAAGAAAGGGATCCTTGTGATCGAAGTGCCGCTTTTGTTCGAAGCGCGGTTAGAGAAACTCTTTGACGCGACCGTTGTTGTGTGCTGTAACCAAAGCACGATCCTTGAACGCGCACAAAAGAAATATCGTTCTCTTTCATTGCCCGAGATCAAGGCACGCATCAATGCCCAAATGCCGCTTGTTAAAAAGAAACGCAAAGCGGATTTTTCAATAGATAATTACAGCGCACAAACGCTTATGAAAGACGTTCTGCTGCTCTGGTTCCATTTTAAGAAAACGCATAAAATAAATAAATAAAAGAGGTGCCTTTATGACAACAAAAGATCCATCAAAAGAAACAAACAATGAAACAACAAAAGAAACGACGAAGCCAACAAAAAAGGAAGTGCCGGCTAAAGACCCAGCCATCAATATCGCGATCCTAAAAAGTATGAAAATGCCCGAGCTGCACAAAGTCGCAAAACAAAAAAAGGTAGAGTCCGTAAGCACGCTCTCGCGCCATGAACTGATCTTCAAGATCCTTGAGAAACAAGCGCAGGAAAACGGCCTTATGTTCGGTGAAGGCGTGCTGGAAATATTACAGGATGGGTTCGGGTTTTTGCGTTCACCGAATTATAATTATTTGCCGTGTCCGGATGATATTTATGTCTCTCCCTCACAGATCCGCAAATTTAACCTGAGAACAGGGGATACGGTAAGCGGACAGATCCGGCCGCCGAAAGAGAACGAACGTTATTTCGCATTGCTTAAGGTAGAGGCCGTAAACCATGAAGATCCGGAAAAGGTAAAAGATAAGATCACCTTTGATAATCTTACACCACTGTACCCGGAGGATCGCATAATCCTTGAGACAGATCCGCAAGAAATATCCATGCGGGTAATGGACCTTCTCACGCCGCTTGGCAAAGGCCAGCGCGGCCTTATCGTTGCTCCGCCTTACAGCGGCAAAACGATCTTGCTGCAAAAGATCGCCAACAGCATAACCCGTAATGAACCCGAATGTATCTTGATCGTGCTGCTCATTGATGAACGACCTGAAGAAGTGACCGATATGCAACGTTCCGTAAAAGGCGAGGTCATTTCCTCGACCTTTGACGAACCGGCTGAGCGCCATGTGCAGGTGGCTGAGATGGTGCTCGAAAAAGCAAAACGCTTGGTCGAACATAAGCGCGATGTCGTCATTCTGCTTGATAGTATCACGCGTCTTGCCCGTGCATACAACACGGTCGTTCCTCATTCCGGCAAGATCCTTTCCGGCGGCGTAGATTCCAGCGCGCTCCATAAGCCAAAACGCTTCTTTGGTGCTGCCCGTAATGTGGAAGAAGGCGGTTCGCTTACCATCCTCGCAACTGCATTGGTTGATACCGGTTCGCGCATGGATGAAGTGATCTTCGAAGAATTCAAAGGCACAGGCAATATGGAGATCCAGCTTGACCGAAATCTCTTCCAGA
>JAFGJY010000029.1 GCA_016928875.1 Candidatus Omnitrophota bacterium
CCGACCACGGTCAAGTATTCTGAAACAGAAAGTCCGTCACCAATATCTACATTCACACCGCCGCCATCGAACATCTTCCCTCGCAGATCGATGTCAGAACTTGCAGTTAAATTTTGCATAACTTCGGTATGATCATCACCGAAAATTACGCCGACGATCGTTACACTCCCACCGAGAGAAAGGTCCCCTGTTAGTTCCATATCACCGAATCCTCTGATATCCCCTGATACCGAGAGGTCATCTTTCACATCGATCGCAGGGCCGTTACCGTCGTGCATATAACCGCGCAGATCAAGATTTTCACCGATCGTAAGGTCGACGCTGATCTCTCCGTAGGATTCTCCGAAAAAGACACCACCGAGCGTCATATCACCGCTCACCGACAGCCGTCCGCCTATCTCAACGTCGTTCTCCACAAAAAGGTCACCGTCCGCAGCTGCTATGCCTGCATGTGAGGTGGTCCCTATAAAAACCGGTTGGGTTAAAGCTGTTTGCGCGTTCAGTGCCAACGGTGCACCACCTGAATCAATATTGTCTCCGCTTACAATTATGTCGCCATCCGCAGAAAGATTTCCCGCTACTGACAAGTTGCCGGCAACATCAAGTTTTGCCTGAGGATCATTGACGCCGATACCGACATTAGCATTACTGATGGTCGTACCTGTGCCGTCAACGCCAGTACCAAAAATTATGTTACCGATATTGAGTTGTTGATTCCCTGTCGCGACCGGCGCGTCAACATCGTAACCGATAACTATATTCGCATCCCCCGTTGTGATCGCGTCACCGGCATTATACCCAAAAAGAACGTTGTTATTCCCGTCTTCGATCACGCTGTAACCAGCGCGGTAGCCGACCATAGTATTACGCGCATTAGCGGCATTCACGGCCGCGCCATTACCAAAACCGGCATAATGTCCAATTGCAACTGAATCGCTGGGAGTAAGCCAATATAGAGCATCACGACCAATAGCAATGTTGTTGCTTCCTTGACCTGAGTTATCCATCGCATACATACCGATGGCAACGTTATCGTCTCCGGTTAGATTTTCCGATAACGCTCCGGTACCGATCGCCGTATTATATTTTCCTGTGGTATTCCAACGTAAGGCAGACATACCGACAGCTACATTGTTATCGCCTGTTGTATTGTCTCTTAACGCTTCATACCCTATGCCCGTATTGCGTGAGGCTTTGGTTGTATTTTCGCCCGCACGTGTTCCGACAAATGTATTGAACCCTCCCTGTGTAAGGTTCGGCGCAGCGCCAAGGCCGAGTACTGTGCTTGATCCCGACATCGTTATCGCCCGCGTACCACTCAGCGCGATATCCCCCATGATATTTAAGCTCGTTGTTGTACTCGAGAGATCTAGGTAATACGCTTTTGAATCACTGTCATAGTAAACCGGCGAACGCGTAAATTGTTCGGTACCCAAAGCGCCCTTCACCGTGAGGTCGTTCATGATCATCGTATAATCATCTCCGAACACCACACCCGCTATAGATATGTCTCCGCCCATTGAGATATCGCCCCATACTTCGAGATCTCCGGCTACAAAAAGATCTCCGCCCTCATCGGATGATATCCCTGAATGACTTGCGGTGCCGATAAAGACCGGTTGCGTTGAACCAAGTTGCGCATTGATCGCCAAGGGCGATCCATATGAATCAATATTACCACCTTCGATCACTACATCACCGTCGGTCGAAAGATTGCCGCTGATCGAAGTATTTCCGTCCACATCCAGTATAGCATCAGGCGTGGTCGTACCTATGCCAACTCTGTTTGCGCTTACATCAACAAAAAGGTCATCTGTCCCGATCAACATATCGCCGTTGACTGTTAAATACTCTGAGATAGAAACCCCATCTGCAAGATCAACGTTCACGCCGCCGCCGTCAAACATTTTTCCTCTGAGGTCAATGTCAGAACTTGCGGTTAAATTCTGAATAACTTCTGTATGGTCATCACCGAATACGACACCGGCGATCGAAATATCACCGCCCATAGAAATATCGCCCCAAACTTCGAGGTCTCCTGCTACGAAAAGGTCACCACCTTCATCAGAAGATATGCCTGAATGACTTGAAGTACCGATAAACACCGGCTGCGTTGCGCCAACCAATGCGTTCAATGCCAAGGGCGCACCCTGTGAATCAAGGTTATCACCGCTCAGCACCATATCCCCATCAACGGTAAGATTTCCCGCAACTGAAACGTCACCTCTTACATCCAACATAGCTTGCGGGGTCGTTGTGCCGAGACCGACTCTGTTAGCACTCACATCAACAAAAAGATCATTGCCGCCGATCAAGGTATCGCCAACAACGGTTAAATATTCTGAAATGGAAACGCCATCAGCAAGATCAAGATCAACGCCGGCATTGTCAAAGATCTTTCCTAATACATCAATATCACCCTCAACATCCAATGTCGCATCAGGTGTGGCTGTACCAATACCAACCCGACGACTATTGTCATTTATTAGAACCACATCACCAACGGAGAGATTCCCCGTGATCGATACGTTGCCATCAACATCCAATACTGCATCAGGGCTTGTAGTGCCTATACCGACCTTGTTTGCACTAACATCAACAAAAAGATCATCTGTGCCGATCAGTGTATCACCGACAACGGTCAAATATTCTGAAATAGACACCCCATCACCGATATCTACGTTCACCCCGCCACCGTCAAACAGTTTGCCGCGCAAATCAAAATCTCCGTTAAGCGAAAGATTATTCTCTATCCCCGTATAATCGTCGCTAAAAATAACGCCAGAGATTGTGGTATCACGACCGACAGACAAACTTCCGCCGATCTCAAAATCACCTTCGACATATCCGTCAACACCATTAAGCCACGTGGGTGTTCCGACGCCGACGCGTAAATTACCGGTAAGGATCTGTAAATTATTGGCTGCAGCTAATTGGACCTGTACATCATTGCCGTCCATCGGCTCTAATTTAAGTTCAGCGGTATCGTCATTATTGACGATCGTTGTATCACCGGCATCGTTGATATAGCCGCCGTTACCGGCGAGATAGTTCGCAAAGATGAGATTGTTCGCACACCCGGCAGCAATGTCAATGGCATCACCAGTGTTGAGGGTAATGGTCGATCCAATAATTATGTTGCCGTCGGAATCATTCGTAAGAACGATCGCATCATCCCCGCATGATTCGATCCACACACCTTCGATGCGGCTGCCATCAACGTCGTCGAACGTAATACCGTCAACAGTGCCACCAACGATGTAAAGGTTCCTGATCGCAAGGCCGGTCTGGGTTGTTGCTGTAAACACCTCAACTGCCTGGCCGGTCGCATCAAGGATCGTACCTTTGCCCGCACCGCGAATGCTGATATTGTCCTTATCGAGATCGATCGAACCAGTGATCGAATAGGTTGCTTCCGGAAGGAAGACTTCACCACCGGTTGAGCGCAAAGCAGCGATGGCTGCCGTGATACCGGCATTGGTTTGCGGATATTTGTCTCCGTCAACGACGATCACACGGCTGACCTTGGTAACGGTCAGGGCTTCGCTGACTGAAAGGTCGCCGAAGACGTGATGTTGGTCTGTGGTAAGAATACCGAGCTTTGTATCGCCCGCGAAGGAAGGGAGAGGAGCAGCAGTAATAATAAAAAGAACCGTGCCTAACAATATTAGACACGATAGAAAATTAATCCTCCCTAAATTAATTTTCATAGACCTGCTTTCGTGTAAGTTTGATTACGTAAATGCCTCGATTATGCACACACGCGACGCCTAGCCTCTATAGATAGTATACTACTATAGCCAGGATTAGTCAAAAAAACCAGATTAATTACGCATTAAAGCAAATAAATTAAGCATGTTATGAAAAATTTTCTTGTTTGCTTTTAGCGCATTTTGAGGCAGCAATGAAACTCATTCCGTGAGTTTATTGCACACTATTATTGTATATTTAGAGAAAACGACACTATTATACTAGATATTATCGGCTTTACTTCTCTGCAAGTTCAGCGGTTTTTGCCTCTTCAATGACTTTTGTCATGAGGTGGGCCGGCACTTCCTCGTAGTGAGAAAAGTTCATGATGTATGAACCTTGGCCGGCAGTCATTGAACGCAGCTCGTTAGAGTACGAGAACATTTCTGCGATCGGTACTTGCGCTTTCACGATCTGCATGCCCCCGATCATATCCATGCCTCCAACGCGGCCGCGTTTACTATTGAGGTCCCCGATAATGGTCCCGGTCAGATCGTCCGGAATGGTCACTTCAACATCCATGATCGGCTCCAGCAAAATAGGATCGGCTTTCATGAATGCGTCTTTGAACGCTTTTGAGCCAGCGATCTTAAATGCCATTTCTGAGGAATCAACGGTATGGTATGAACCGTCATGGACGGTGACTTTCAGGTCCACGACAGGATATTTGGCTAAAATACCTTCGGTCATAATGCCCACGACACCCTTTTCGACCGCGGGCAAGAAATTTCGTGGAATAACACCTCCGACAACGGCATCAACGAACTCGAACCCCGCCCCGCGTGCTAAAGGTTCAATTCGCAAATACACTTCACCGTATTGCCCGCGTCCGCCCGATTGTTTCTTGTGCTTCTCATGTCCTTCGGCAGATCTACGGCATGTTTCTTTATATGCAATCTTAGGCTTGCCGATCTCGACTTCAACATGGAATTTGTCTTTTAACCGTGAAAGCGCGACCTCGATATGCAGATCGCCGAGGCCGGAAAGCACCATCTCTTTAGTCTCCATGTTTTTCTCCAGATGCAAGGTCGGATCATCATCACAAAGTTTATGTAATCCGGTCGAGATCTTCTCTTCCTCGCCTTTTGCTTTTGAATGGATAGAGAACGAGATCGACGGCGTCGGATACTGCATGGCCGGGAATATCGTTTTCGATCCGATCGCGCCCAAACTGTCCCCGATCGTCGAGACCTTCATCTTCGGTATCGCCACGATCATGCCGACCGTTGCTTGCGGAACCGCCTTTTGCTCTTTGCCGTTCATGACATACATATGCCCGATCTTTTCTTTTTGCCCCTTGGTCACGTTGTAAACATCGGCATTCTCCTTTATCGTTCCGGAAAGTACCCGCACATACGTCAGCTGCCCGATAAAAGGATCATTGACGGTCTTGAAAATAAAACCTGAAAAGGGTGCATTCGCTTCCGGTGGGATCGGGGCTCCTTCCGCAACAGGCACTGCGCCGACATCGTGTGGTGATGGGAAAAAGTTGACGATCGCATTCATGAATTCCTGTGTCCCGATATCTTTTTCCGCTGACCCGCAGAATATCGGATAGATCTCTCCCTTTGCAACTCCTCTTTCCAAGATAGGCAATACTTGTTCGCGCGTTAATTCTTCACCGCCCAGATATTTCTCGAGCAATTCATCGTCAGTCTCTGCCACGGAATCGATAAGCTGCGTGTGATATTTATCTGCAAGTTCTTTGGCCGCATCATCGGCATTTTCGATGTTCGTGTTATGTGCAACACCAACCACACCGCTCAATGACCCTTTCTCCCCGATCGGTACGTTGATCACGACGCAATTTTTCCCATACATTTCCTTAATGACTTCGATCGTTTTTTCAAAATCGGCCTGGTCTTTATCAAGTTTGTTAATAAAGAACGCACGGCCTTTGCCCAGCCGCTCCGCTTCTTTCCAGGCTTTGCGTGTCCCGACCTGGATCCCCGCAACTGCGTCTACAACAAGCACAACACAATCTGCGGCGGTGATCGTGCCTACGGTATCGCCGAAGAAATCCGCATATCCCGGCGAATCGAGAAGAAAGATCCCTTTGTTGTTATATTCAAAACTCAAGATCTTTGAATTAAGCGTCGTCTTTCTCTTTTTTTCGTCATCAAGATAATTACAGAACGACGTATCGTCGTCCACTTTGCCGATACGCGTCGTTACTTTTGCTTTATAAAGGATATTTTCTATAATGGATGTCTTCCCTGCTCCACCATGGCCTGCCATTGCAACGATCTTCACATCCGCACTTCCGAAATTCTTCATACTGTGTCCCCCTTCGTTAAAAAATTCGAATAGTTTCAGACATAAAAAAAGCGGAGAATGTTCTCCGCTTTTTTTCATGATGTATTTTTCTCGTTATGAAACGTGTATGCTTATTGAATACAGAATGGATCATATTGCCTTAACCTCTTTAAATTGAAGGAATTATGAATATTCTGAGGCTAGAACGCATGCTCTGCTTTGCCTACCTGAACAAATAAATCTATAAATATAGTATTGTATTATACATAGAGATAATGAGCATGCAAGAAGAGAATTAAGCCGTGGGGACAGATTCCTGCTTAATTCCACTCAACATCCATCTTCTCTATCGGTTCATTGACTTTGATCGAACGTTTGACTTTCTTCCCGTCCAAAAGTTCGTAAAACTCGGGGCCCAATCCGGTCATCGGCTTTATGATCCGCATATCATCGCAATGCAATGTCTCACCTGCCTGAATATCCCGACCGGCTTTGATGCCGCGGCGGGTCGTTTTTACAATCGTCCGCTCGCGTCGTGTTGGTTGTTTCTCATAACTTCCCATGGCTGCTTCGATCTTCCTGATCCCGCTTACCATAGCATAAAATTCATACGGATCGAGCGACAATTTGTGGTCCGGTCCGGGCAAGGTTGCGTCGACGGTAAAATGTTTTTCGATCACCGGCACCTTCATCCCCGCAAGCGCAAAGGGGACTTCGATCCCTTGCGTATGGTCTGAGTAGCCTACCGGCAGGTCCAGAAGATCGCTCATGCTCTTTATCGAATTTAAATTTATTTCATCCGATCGTGGTGGATAATCAGATGTACAATGCAAAATAATGATATCGTGACAACCGGCTTCTTCTAAGACTGCCACAGCGTTCTTCACTTCGACCATCGTCGCCATCCCGGTCGAGAGGATCACCGGCTTTCCGAACGAAGCCACGTACCGCTGTAGTGGAAAATGAGTAATGTCACCTGATGAGATCTTAAAAAGTTCCATGCCCATTTCATGTAAAAGATACGCCCGCTCTAGGTCAAACACCGAGGCAAAGAACACGATGTCTTCTCTATCAGCATACGCCTTGAGCTCTCTAAGTTGTTCATCGGTGAATTCCAGCGTTTTATACATCGCATAGGATGACTTCGATCCCCCCGTAAGGTTCTCCACGTCCTTTTCCTCTTCCAACATGCGGTCACATAAGGCTTCGGCGGTAAATGCCTGGAATTTGATCGCGTCAGCGCCTGCTCTTTTTGCCAAACTTATAAGCTGCAAGGCTTGATCAAAATTGCCGTCATGATTTACGCCGGCCTCCGCAATGATGAACATCCGCTTCTCGTTTACTGTGTGGTGTGCGATCTTGATATCTCTCATCTTCCCTCTTCTACATAAGTTTTTCGATCATATTGTCATCGTGTTGTGTCCGCATTTCCTGCCGAAGGAACGCAACAACGGATTTGTTCGATATGTATCCATCCCGATAAAACCGCTCATATAACGCAACGATCCGCTGATAATGGTCCTCGTTGTCAACCGTAAGCGAGATGGTCCTGTCAGCCAAATATTCTTCTACACCAACTCTCATGATAGAAAATTGTGCTTCATTCTGATAGAACGCCGGCGTAACATGTTCTTTGCAGTATGCCGTTGAACTCAAAACGATCGCGCGGTGAAAGGCTTCTTTGGTAAAAAGCTCGGCACCCACTCCCAGAATGCATTCTGCGCATGCGACATAATCGACTTTCTCGCGCTGCCATACTTCGACCATACGTTGCATCAATATCGGTTCGATCAAAGGGTTATCGCCTGTGACCCGCATAATGACGTCAGGCTGATAAACAAGCATAGCATCATAAAAACGTTTTTGAACGTTCTCAAGATCACCTCTGAAATATTTCTTTCCCTCTTGCTCGAGCCTCTCGGCCAATATATCATCGGCCCTGTCGTTCGAAATAAGCACCACGATATCGTCGAGGCCATTCACACATTCTACACGTTCAACGACACGCAAGATAAGCGGAACACCCATTATCGGTAAAAGCGCTTTACCCGGCAAGCGGCTTGAGCCCATTCGCGATTGAATGAATGCAATGATCTTCTTATCCATGGTATTCATCCTTTCTTTAGCGTGCCCGCACACGTAATGAACGCTGCGTAAGCGGCAATGATATTTTTTTATGCCCTTGCCGATGAGAATGCACGATGCCAAAAGCGATCTCAAGCGCCATCCGCGCATCAACGGCGGTGGATATATTTTTCTTGCGTGTTCGCAGAGACCGCACAAGATCATCGACCGCCCATGCCAACGGCGGCAAGGGATACGTATCAACCGTAACAATGCTTGGCCTCAGTTCATTGAACCCAGAATAGCGCACACTTGGGCCTGTTGTAGATAGTTCAAAAAGACCGTTCCCGATCCTGATCCTGGCCTTCTCCAAATGAAGGTCCAATTCAAATATAAAATAATGCTTCGGAATTCCCACGACGTTCGCCACCACATTCCCGGGATAAAAAATGAACGCATGGCCGTCAAAATCATCGAACACCATCTTTCCATTGGCTAACTGGTCAAAACGTGTTCCCCTCTCATGTGCCAAGCTGCCGATCACTGCAGACGGCCTACCACAAAAATAATTCATGATGTCGAACATGTGTGTCCCAGTATGAAAGATCGCACCCGAAAAGTAACCGGTCACTGACCTGACCCCGCCAAATTCCTTGGACTCTATCAGGCGTTTGACTGTTCTATAATCATGGCCCCAACGTCGCGTATGGTTGACAATGATCCGAACATTGTTCTTCTTACACAACGCTATTATCCGATCAACTTCTTTAAGGCTTGCGGCGACCGGCTTCTCGCAAAAAATGCCGCGTACTCCATGGTCCACCGCATCTTTTATCATTGCATACCGTGAATCCGTATAGGCACAAACACTGACGACATCAAGTTTTTCTTTTGCCAGCATCGAACGATGATCATCATACCACGTCTTGATATTAAACCGCTGCGCAAACGATCGCGCCTGTTCCTTATGGCGCGATACACACGCGACAACCGCTATCGTCTTCGGAAATGCGGCATACGCGGCAATGTGCGTGACGACCCCTTTGCGCAATGGATCGTCCTGCAATAATCCCGCTATCCTACCGCATCCTATAATGCCGGCACGTAATTTTCTTTTCACAATCTCAACCCTGTGCTATGATAACGCAATTATGAAAGACCTATCACTGGATATAATCATACCGAATTGGAACGGCCGCGAGCTTCTTGAGAAAAACCTACCCGCGGTATTTACCGCTTTTGAAAATGTCCGCACTGAGAAGAAGCGACTTACCGTCATTGATGACGGAAGTGATGATGACAGCGTAAAATATCTTGCTGAACATTATCCCAGCATCATGGTCATCACCAACGGGACCAATCAAGGATTCCACAACGCGGTCAACCGCGCAGTGAGCGAAAGCACTGCTGATGTGATCATCCTGCTTAATAACGACATGCAACCTGAGACATTTGCGCTTGATGTCCTGTACGTTCCTTTTGTGTGGGCCAGCGATCTTTTTGCCGTGACCGGCCGGATCTATGCCGACGATAAGAAAACGTTCCTCTACGGTAATCGCGGCGGCATCTTCAAGTGCGGGCATTTCCATCTCAAGGAAAAACCTGAATTCTCTCTTTCGCAAACCTTGTTCGCCTGCGGAGGCGGTGCTGCGTTTGACCGCGAGAAATTCATCGAGCTAGGATCCTTCGATACATTATTCTCCCCCTTCTATTACGAAGAACAGGATATTTCGTATCGCGCATTAAAACGCGGTTATAAGATCTTATATGAGGCAAAGAGCGTTATGCACCATCAGGTCCGCGCTACGATCGGCAAAACCATGTCTGAAAAAAATCTGGGCTATATCTCGGCCCGCAATAATTATCTTTTTGTCCTCAAGAACATCACTGATCCGGATTACACGCTCGCGTTTCTCTTCTTCACACCGCTTTTTATCCTAAGCACGCTGCTTAAAGGGAATCCGCGCTTCCTGATCGCGTTCGTTATGGCAATGCCACGAATACCGCGCGCATTGCTCTCGCGGCTTAAAGAACAACGCTATTATGTTAAGAAAGATCGGGAAATATTCAAAGCCGTGAATCAAGACTAAATTACTCGAACAAATTTTCTTCCGTATATAAATGCTCTCCGGCCTTAATGGCAGGATCTTGGTGTACATAGTTCCTGATCGCGCCATCGTTCAGATAATTATCAAGTGCGATCAATGTCATCGCCTGGTCTAAACACAAATATTTATAAGCAACATCACCTGTTTCCGGATCGACTGCGTCATAAAAACCATACTCGCCGTAAATATCATACAACTCGAGCATTTTTCTTAAATTCGCGATCGCTTGCTCTGGAATATATTCTAATGCTAAGAATGTTGCATGCGGTGTAACAACGCCGCGTTTATATCCCTTTAACCCCAAAATATTCACTCCGTATTCAGAATATCCTCCACCCGGGATCGAACACGGGCTCAAGCCCCATACCGGATATCCCCACTTCTCGATAGGATACGATGCCTGGATCTGAGCATGGCGTTTATTATTAAGCCCCATACTCTTGGGCGCGAGCTCATTTTCTTTGAGGAACAGCGGCGGCATCAAGGCTTCAAAGGCCGAACCGCCCCATGAAGGCACATATCGCATGTCCTGATATTCGTAATAACCGCCAAAATATTTTATTCCGCGGAAGGTCTTTTCTGTACGATTGACCGGTTCCTGGTTCTGCCATTCATAACTTTCAGGCAATGTCCGGTCAAGACGCAACCAGTGCTCCATCGGCACATCACCGCGTGCTATCGCACAATAACTCACGATGCGCGGCTCGGTATAGAACGAACCGTAATGATAATTAGCATATGCCTTGGTATTGGTGTAGTAGCCATGGTAGAACTGTTGTGCTACGTCATCATAAAAAAATGAAAAATCAAAATTGGATAGAATTCGCTCACATTGCCTTTTAAGCTTATCCGGGAAGGCATTCTTAACGACATCGATCCCGGCCGTAAGCCACCCGCTATCTATCTGAGAAATGAAGTTGCTGGTACGCTCCATGGTCGTCGTATCGTAGTAGTTAAATAAAAATCCCTGATGCGTCTCTAGCCGTTCGATAGTATTGAGGGTCTGCTGAATCCGCTCGAGTGCATCTTCTTTTGTGATAAAGGCAAGATCATATGCCGCTACGATACATGCTAGATATAACCCAATATTCGTGACGTTCGTGTAATCCCCGAACGCGCTTTCCGGTGCGAAAACAGCTTCCTTGGTGAATGCAATCGTATCGAGCGGTAGGGCGCTGTGCTTATCAACAATATTATCAAAGAACCCCCATGTATCACGGGCTATCTCACGTAAGAAGTCTTTATCCTCTTGTGGAAATTCCTTCTTTACGATCACCTCTTGCGGAAATCCCCTTAAGCGATGCGCGATCCACTGTGCCCATTCAATCGTACTACAGTCTTCTTTATAGAGCTTACGGATCTTACTTAAGCGCAGGTCGCTCGCTTGCGGTAATTTGTTCTCGTGTTTGACGAACTGTATGTTATCGAAATACAAAACTCCTTCAAGCACATCAGCCAAACGGCTATCTAAAATGATCACGAACTCATCAACCGCGGTCCAGCCGGCTAATTCACCGTTGTATGCGTCGATCGCACTGAAATGCGCGAGCGGTATCGAGACCCTTTGCCATGTTCCATTAACGTTCTTAACTGTATACGCGCCAACCAGCTTCTCAACGCGATCGTTATCCTTGAATTTCTTCAGTTCCACTTTGAATGTAGTCGTATATTTAAGCTCGGGATCGCCTTTGACAAAAAATTC
>JAFGJY010000030.1 GCA_016928875.1 Candidatus Omnitrophota bacterium
AGAGTGTTATGGAGAAAATTAAGAAGATCATTCAAAATGAAGACCCGAAAAAACCGATGAGTGATGCAAAGCTGGTAAAGATCCTCAACCTGGAAGGCGTTCAGATCGCACGCCGCACGGTCGCCAAATACAGAGAAATGCTACGCATACTCCCTTCCCATTTACGCAAATCAAAGTGACAATTGTTTTTCCTCGGCCGTATCTTTCGAAGGCTTTTTCTTTGGCGGCAATTGGCGTTTATCTTTTCGCTTAACCTCCCGCAACGATGCGGTCACCTCGCTCGGCAACGATGAGAAGATCACCACTCTGTTCCTGCCGCAATTCTTAGCGACATACAGCGCTTTATCCGCACCGGAGAACAACGAGCCTTCGGTCTTCGGTTTAAGCGGGTCGAAGTGGTTTACTCCGGCACTTATCGTAACATTGATGGTCTTCTCGTGAAAGGAAAAGGTGTACGCCTCGATCTGCTTACGGATACGTTCAGCTATTGTCTTCGCTTCATGCGCGCCTGTCTCCGGGCAAATGACCACAAACTCTTCGCCGCCGAAACGACACACGGCATCGACCATACGCACCTGTGCTTTTAGGATCTTCGCGATCGCACGCAGCATAAAATCGCCGCAAATGTGGCCGTACGTGTCATTGAGCTTTTTAAAATGGTCAATGTCGATAACGATAAGAGAAACGATGTGATTGTACCGTCGCGAACGGACGATCTCATTATGCAATCGTGAGAGGAAATAACGCTTATTGTAGAGCTGGGTAAGCTCGTCAATAACGACCATGTTCTTCAAGCTTGAGAGCTGTCGCTCCCGATATAATGCAAATGTAAACGCAATTAAGAAATTGGTCAAGGCGGTAAGGCTGAGTATGAAATATCCAGCCGAACCGATCACCACCCCGGCCTTTGTACCCGTTCTTACATCACGGAGAATAATAAGAATTGTGTAAATGAGCACGACCACCAGCAAAAGACGATACGAATATCGAAGCATCGTACGGTAATGCCGTAATACGAATTTGTAAAACCGTATACGCAAAACGGTAAAATAATCGATCTTTTTGAGATTCTTACGCATGTGTACACCTCACCCTTGCGATGAACATTATTCTAACGCGTCACAATAGAATATTCCTTCACTAATTGACGTGAAAATAATAAGATATGGAAAAGGGGTCAATATTTGCCTTATGAGGGTTGGCCGCCTTGAATTGTCGGACGTCTCTGGTATCGCATTTATGATACAATACAATGATTACGCATCTGTTATGAACATAAGGGACATAGCAATGTTTTCATTCCCATCTTCTTCATCGTTCATCCTCATAATATCTATCATCGATGTTTCTGGTGTTATCATAGTGCCCTCTCTTGGAAGATCGTCGATAAAGTCAGATGGTGCATAATTGCGCACACCATGAATTATCCACGCTTGTTTCTGGTTGTTTCCAATAAAATCAGCTAACGTACTTAAAAAATCAGGTATAGTTACCGAAGCTTTCCTTGTCACCCATAGACTAATATTGCCTTTAACAAATTTACCGCGTACTTGAATATCACACGTAATATTTTTTTCTTTTGGTATCTCTACTATGTTTACTGTCTTAGGAAAGACTTCCCTTACAAGTGCGCTATATCTCGCAGGCACAATAACTGAGTGTATCGCTTCTAAAGCAATCCCGTGAAGAAATATTAACTCTGCAACATCGTGCGGATCAACTATTTGAATCGTCTGTCGGTCTTCATTGTGGAGCTTATCTACCTGTGCTACAACTACGATCAATGACTTGATCTTGTCTTCAATGACCGCATTAAAAGTCTCTTGAGAGACCATCTGTTTCCCCACTTCAGGAAAGAACCCTCGATCTGCATCATATTCATTCTCAACAGCTATTTGTAATAGTCCCATTATGTTATCAAAAATAACAGTCTCAAGCGATTTTGGACTACAATCTTCCGGAATAAAAGTAACGGATATGCCCCTACCAAGAGACTTTTCCTTTTCTCTGCCCTGATAGTCCACTGATCCCAAAAAATCCTTCTTCATCTCATGTAGCTGCAAGGGCGACTGAACCCCTACATCAGCTACACTCTTTATAATTGGCGTAGAAGCATCCGTAGCTTTACGCAATAGCATATTGTCTTCTTGTATCCGTATTTGTATATTGGCAGATGAGTCGTCATCATTGAAGACTGCTAATAAAGCATTCTTATAACTATTATCGAAAAATCGTAAAGTCACAAGAATATCCCATTGAGAAAACTGGACACTTTCTATATCATACACTTTCTCACGTAAAAGGCTTTTCTCTTTCTCAGAAAGCGAACCGAGATTGTAATAATCATTCATCATTTCAGGATATTCTAAGCAGAGCATAAACGTGATCTTTTCCAATGCCCGTTTTTTATTGAATCCTCTCTTCAAAAATCCGATCTCATAAAGATCAAGCTTTTCAAAAAAATCGATCAACGCCCGTGCATAATTACCTTTATAGAGCCAACGATGGCTTCCTAATCTGTGCAGACCCCATGCATTTAAATGCACTGTAGATATATTGTAAATCTCTCTTTTAAGGAATTTTACTTGATCGGCATCTAATGTGCTCAGGTTGTCATATCTCCATAATAGAGAGGGATTCATCTTTGCAAGCTGATACCTGATCGATCGCATTGCGTCACTTTTCGTTTCATATTTAAGGCCAAACCCGAGATCATCCAGATCGAGATCTTTAAATACGCTCATGAGAGCGTTTCTATAATCGGCATCATAGTGTGTCACTACACCGCTAATGATCCCCCATTGACGAAAATGCCCATTCTTGATCCTGTAAATATCTTCTTTAAGCGCCTCTCGCTCCCCTTCAGATAATGACTCCCGTTGATCATATCGTTCCATCAGTGAAGGCCGATGATGCCGAAGGACATCAGCAACAATTTTTACGATCTCATCTTCAGGCTTCCCGAACCACTCAAAATTTCTTTGCATATCTATCAAGTCTTCTTTCTTAATATCTAAACGGGGATGATCAAATACTTCGCTAAGTGTTGTGAAAAGATCTTTATTAAATACATCGGGCCCATCCTTACGAAATATCCAATTAATACCCCATGCGTTAAAATGCCCTTGATTGATAGCACATATATCTTTTTTTAAACTGCTTAAGTTCATCTTCAGTGAGTTCATCAATACGATCATATCGATCGATAAGCGATGGCTCTTCTTTCGCGAGCACATACAAAATATACTCTCGTGCTTTATCCGGCGTTGACCAATCCGCAGCAAAATCAAATGCATGAAAATCGATCTTAGGGAATAATTGATGGAACAAGTCAAAATATTCGGGGAATTGCTTTAATACTTTACTAACGTTAATATTAATGTACACAAGATAATTTGAAGTTATCCGCAAGATATCTTGCTTTAACAAATCCTTTTCTGCATCAGAAAGAACATCATAGTTCTCATATCGTTTCATGATATGATACGCATATCGATACAAAGCTATTTTTATGCTTGTAATAGTATTCTGGGGTGTCGAATAATCCGGATTGAAGCCAAATTTATTGAGACGTAAGCCAGCAAAGTACCTCTGTAAAGCTTTAATATATGACCCTTGAAACAACGGCAATTTACCTCTATCAAGCATGCCGCTTAATCCCCACATTTCAAAATGCATTCTGGTGATAGAATATACTTCGTGTTTTAGCTGATTAACTTCTTCATTAGATAATGACCAGATATCCTCATATCGCCGAATTAAACTCGGATATTCTTTAAGAAGCACGTGTCTAAAAGATGCGTATGCACTGTCCTTATCCGACCAATCAAGGCTTATATCAAGCGGGTTCATATTGACCTTGTGAAAGGTCATCATAAGCGCATCTACATAGCTACCATTAAAATAGTCAGCTGATTTTTTTTGAAGTGCTGCACCTATGCCCCACACGTTAAAGTGAGCTTCACGTATAGTGTAGATATCACCTCTCAGTGCTGCTCTCTCTTCTTTTGAAAGCTTTTCGTAATTTT
The DNA here is from genome assembly GCA_016928875.1 of Candidatus Omnitrophota bacterium. Lineage (GTDB taxonomy): Bacteria > Omnitrophota > Omnitrophia > JAHJGZ01 > JAFGJY01 > JAFGJY01. Next base: position 4,029 of record JAFGJY010000030.1, read on the forward strand.
CGTAACGCTCGATAATGTCCGGACGATACCGCTTAATCGCATGTTTGATATTATCTACCCCTACCGATACTCCGCCTTCCCACATATATTTTTTTACACTATGTTTATACCTATACTCCAGCATTTCTTCTGCCGAGAATTCAAGCTTTGGATGATCAAAGAACGCCTCCAAGGCGTCGATATAACTTGCTCCCCATGGCTGTGTATGGCTGCGTGCCCCGCCAATACCGAACAAGAAAAAGTAACCCTTATTTAACGCATAAATTTGTTCTCGCAGTTGTTTTATTTCCTGCTCGCTCAAATTATCAATGTCTCGGTATTGTTTCATAATATGCGGAATGTTTTTGTCAAAGGCATACTCCATCGATCTAAGAGAACTCTCCGGAGTTCTCCAGTCAAATTCGAATCCTAATCGATCAAGCTCTAAACCACCGCGTGGTTTTGGTCTTTCGTGGAGAGGTATGCCACGTATCTCCGTAATATGTGCAGCAATACACGCAGACTCAAGGCTTGTCGACCCTTCCACAAATTGGATCTGCGTCATAACAAGTAATACGCATAAGCAAACACTTGTGATGATCTTCATTATCCTCATAGACAATATAATCCCTTTTTTTAGAAATAAAACGGGTAAACCGTCCAATATGGACGACTTACCCGCTGTACATAAAATATACCCTGAACATTATGTAAATACAATAGTAGTAACAAAATAAGGTGATCTATTTTCGCAATATATTGACAAAAAACATGTTACGTTATTTTGGGTAAGGTTTATTCGTCTTCTTGAGCAAGGTCGGGGTCGATATACTGCGGATGGGGTGGCTTTTTTGGCTCGTGCGCTTTTTCGTCTTCAGGAATGATCGTTTGGTCTTTATATTGCGGATGCGGTTTTGGCTCGGCCTTTTCGATCTTCTCCGCGGCATTTGGGTCTTTTTTAAGGATCAACTTCACCGCAACGCTATAAAAACCGCTGTGTTGTTCTTCTATCACGCGTACGACTTCGCCGAAGATCGCGTTACCGCGGGTCATGATCTGTTCGGGATCCAGCACTTCGGTCAAATTATCCTTAATAAGGTATTCTTTGAATTTTTCAATATCGATGCCGAGAGAAACGATCGTATTGGGCGGCGGCGGGAATTTGGTCTTAAAGAAGATGCCGTTCTGCGAAATGTTCTGCGCGTTCGCATCAACGATCTCTGAGGCAAGGCGTTCGTAGCAGACTCTGTATTTAATGTTCCTCTGGAACGGAACACGGACATATTTACGACGATCATTACCGTTAAAATGGGTCATCCGGTCTACATCCCTTCAATGGTGCCGCGCAAGATCTTTTCTGCTTCCTTTACCGGATCATAATCGATGAATTGGTCGACAGCGGCGATCTCATTTTGCAGTTTAACTTTCAAATATTCCAAATACAATTTTTTCATCTTGAATTCATAGAGTTTCTCGACCAGAACGCCTTTTTCCTTCCAGCGCTCGATGGCCTGTTCGTCGATCTCCATGCGTTCCCATTCCTTGATCTTCTCAAGGTCGAACTCATTAAATTCACTGAAATCTAACGGCATGACGACTCCTTCGTTGCTAACTGTTGCAATCCTTTGCAATACTCGTGGGCAGTGCTAGTTCTCCATTTAAGCGGGAACTCGACGCATTGTGACGGACGGACCGGATAAATAACGCATCCCTTATCGCTCAAGAATATGCAGGTGCCATTTTTCAAGGATTTTAAAGCAAAGCGAGGGCGTATTATAACACAATATGTATTAATGAAAAAAGAAATTTCAAAATTCAGATATGTGGCGATCTGTTCGATCTCACGTTCGGTTACATACACGTAACCATCTGTTGCACAACACGTTAGACATCGTTTACATTCGAATTGCATGTCACTGCTCATCGTAGCTCATCGAGCCGTATGATCTCGGCTTTCATTTCGGGCACATAAAGCATCGCAATACTTGGATATTCAGCCAATATCCCGCAACACGCGCCGGGATTGATAATGAGCGTCGTACCCTGCCGTGTGATCTCTGCTTTATGTGTATGCCCATGAATAATGACGTCATGTGTACTACAAAGCTTTGGGATATCTGTTCGCACAAGATCATGGGTGAGATAAAAGCGTATGTCGCCGACCGAAAAACTGTAGGGAGCCTTATGCAATGTTCCCCTGGCAACGCTTTCTAATCCCTTTTTCTCCCCATCATTGTTACCAAAAACCCCGGTAAACTGAGCCGCGCCTAACATCTTAAAGATGAGCTTTAAGGAAAACGGCGCAACATAATCTCCGGCGTGAATAATATGCTCGACACCACGGTCTGCAAGCCAATTCATCGCACATTCTATCTTCTCCATATTATCATGTGTATCTGCTATGATCCCGATCCGCATTGTGTTCCTTTATAAAAAATGAATTTAATAGAATTGTTATCCTCGCCACTCTCATGTCGTCCCCGCGAAAGCGGGGACCAGGCGCTGTCGTTCCGGCCGAAGAGCCGGGATCTAAGTACCGAGATCCCCGCTTTCGCGGGGACGACACCTGAGAAGTGCCCGGACGACATCACTCAAATTATCAATACTATTTTCTCAAGCTTATCACTGCAGAATATAAAGTGTCAACGTTCGAATATCTTACCAATCTTTTTCTTGTTCCTTATACTCAGGGGCTCGCGGGGATTGGTCACGTACGTTACCGAGTTCCTTTTCTGCTTCCTGTAATGCATTCAGGATGCGTTTGGCTTCCTCCTCGGATATGCCGCCGGAACGTTGTTGCTGCTCGGCCGCTTGCGCGTGGTCCGGCGCTTCATATTCTTCTTGTTGCGGCTCTACGTCAGCTTCCTGTTCATTATCGCCGAACTGCTCGGACTCTTGTTCAGACCCCTGTTGCTCATTGCCCTCTTCGGGCTCTTGTTGCTGTGGCTGCTCCTGGTCCTGCTGACGCCGGTCTTGTTCCTCGGAGGATTGTTCCTGGTCGCTGTTGGCACCTTGTTGTTCCTCCTGAGAAGCATCTTCTTGTTCCTGGTCTTTGTCCTCTTCGGCGTCTTCTTGCTCTTGTTTCTCTTGATCTTCTTCGCCTTGCTTGTTTTGCTGTTGCTCTTGTTGCTGCTCATCCTGCTGTTCGTCTTTCTTTTCTTTATCGCCCTGTTTATCCTGGTCGTGCTCGTCCTGATTCTGCTGTTGGTCGCGGTTTTCCTTCTGATCAGGTTTTTGTTGTTTGTTCTGCTGGTCCATTAATGCTTTTTTCTTAAGCAAATATTCGAGATTGAACTTTGCATCCTCATCGTTCTCATTGATATCAAGCGCACGCTTGTATGATTCGATCGCCTGATCGACTTCGCCTAAGCGATACTGAGCATTGCCCAAGTTGTAAAGGATGGCGCTTTTTTGCGACTGATCATCGTGGCTCATGGTCAATGCCTGCTTGTAGGCCTTTTTGGCAGCGTCAAAATCCTCTGACGAGTAATACGCATTCCCCATGTTGTAGACTAATGAGTCGGAGTCAGGTTCCTTGATCTGACCTTTTTTGTATTCTTCGATGGCCTTATCATATGTTCCCTCACGATAATATTCATTGCCGGTCCATATCTCTTTTGAGAATTCATTACTGATACCCATATTAAGCAAACCGAATATTACGATCGCCGCTGCCTGTGATGTGTAACGTAATGCAGCGCCGCGTCTGCGCTCACCTATCATGTATTCTATAATGAGCAGGATAAGTGCAATGACAAGGAAAATGTGATATTTGGCTTCACGCTGCGTAAGCAGACGAGAACCGAATTCTTCCTTCTCAAGATTATTGATGTGTTGTGCTATGGCATCGATCTCTTTCTCCGCGTTGCTGGCCGGATAATAAAGTCCACCCGTGTACTGTGCTGCCTGGTTTAAGTCTTCATCTTGAAGTTTGGTTAAGATCACAGCACCCGTGCGGTCTTTTTTATGCCCCTTAAGGACCCCATATTGGTCCTTGAGCGGTATCGGCTCGCCTTGTTTCCGGCCTACTCCGATACTGTAAATACGAATACCCATTTTCTTTGCGCGACCGATCGCCTCAGTAATGCCGCCCTCATGGTCTTCACCATCGGAGAGAATGATCATGGCCTTACTTTTACTTCCTTTTTCACCAAGCGTTCTCGAGGCCCTATTGATCGCATCGCTGAGCACGGTCCCCGGATCAGGGATGAAACCAACATTGACCGCATTAAGAAACAGCCTGAATGCCGAATAATCGATCGTAAGCGGACATTCGAGGTAACTTGAACCGGCAAATGCGATCAGTCCCACTCGGTTACCTTTAAGCCGATCGAGCAAGCCTTCGATCTCAAGCTTGGCCTTTGTGATACGGCTCGGCAATACATCTTCCGCCAGCATGCTCGTTGATGTATCAAGCAAGAACATAATATCCACGCCAAGATGTTTGATCTCGACTTGTTCTTTGCCCCACTGCGGCTGTGCAAGCGCAATAATAATGAAGATCAACGCCAATACCATAAGCAACCCGCGCGTAAAATCGCGGCCCCGAGAGTGATTATAACTTATCTTCTTGAGCGCACCCGCCTTGGCGAACGCCACACTGCGTCTATGCTTGATCATACCAACGACACTGAAGAAAAATACCAGCACCGGGATGAAAAAGAATAGATTAAAATATGCTTTTGAGACAAATTGCATGATGTACCCCCGGTAAAGGTATTTCGCGTATCGTCGTCCGTATTTCGCGAAAAATCTGGATGTCATCCCCGCGAAAGCGGGGATCGGCATTAGTGGTGTCCCCCGGACTAAAGTCCGGGGAACTCTGGCCTCCGGCAGCCTATAGATCCCGGCTCGTCGCTTTGCTCCGGCCGGGATGACAACGTCTGCTATGGTATTTTCAATTTTACCGTATTCGCTATCAATATTTCGAGCAGCAGAAACACAAGCGCCGCCAAGAGCGGATATTGGTATAACTGCTGATAATTAACGTATTCTTTTACCTTGATCTCGGTCTTCTCAAGTTCATCGATCGTATCGTATATCTCGCGCAATCCTTTGCGGTCGCGTGCTCGGAAATACAACCCCTTGGTCGCGCTTGCGATGGCCCGCAATGTTTCTTCATCGACATCAAGGCGAATATTCTTATAAATGCGCCCAAAGACGGGATCATCGACCGGATAGGGTACAAGACCTCCCCGTCCGACACCGATCGTGTAAATGCGAATGTTCATGGTGCGTGCGATCTCAGCCGCGGTGTAGGGATCGATCTGCCCCGCGTTATTCTCACCGTCGGTAAGCAGAATTATGATCTTGCTTTTCGCTTCGCTCTCTAAGAGACGATTGACCGCGTTGCCGATCGCAAGGCCGATCGCAGTGCCATCTACGATGTTCCCGATCTGGACCTGATCGAGAAAATCAAGCAAGATATCGTAATCAAGCGTGAGCGGGCACTGGGTGTAACTTTTGCCCGCAAAGACAACGAGCCCTATCCGGTCATGCTTACGATTCTGTATAAATCGCCGCGCCTCTTCTTTTGCCACCTTGAGCCTGTCATCAGGTTGAAAATCTTCGGCACGCATGCTCCCCGATATATCAAGCGCCAAAATAATGTCAACACCCTTCGATTCATAATCGATCTCGGTCTCAGACCCGAGCGGCTGCGAAAGCGCGACGAGGATCAAGCTGAATGCGCAAAAACGCAAAAAAGGCGTTACGAAGTTTCTTACATTAATGTCCTTGAATTTGTGGTGTTTGAAATATCCGGTGAGAGGGTACGCAAATGAGCTTTTTGTGCGAAGCAACCGAACAATCACAATAAAGACAGGTACCGCTGCGATCGCTATGAGAAAATAGGGATAACGAATGATGATATTCATCCTGTGCTCCGCGGTAGAACCATGATCTGTTGCAGATCTTGGTATGTGAACACTCTCGCGTAAACGAAGGTCGCGCGGGAGTATCCGGGCTTAACATTGTACACTTTAAAATGCGTGGTCCAGATCTGCGATTATGTCATCAATATTCTCAATGCCGACCGAAAGCCGTAGCATCTCAGGCAGAACACCGGCAGTCTTGAGCTGATCCATCGATAACTGTGAATGGGTCGTGCTCGCCGGATGGATCGCCAGGCTCTTCGCGTCCCCGACATTTGCCAGGTGCGAAAATAGTTTAAGTTTATTGATAAACGCCTCACCGGCTGCAGCGCCGCCTTTAATACCGAAGACGACCAT
>JAFGJY010000031.1 GCA_016928875.1 Candidatus Omnitrophota bacterium
CCAGAAGAACGAGAATGATGATTATCGGCGAGATCCAGTAGAGTTTGCGTTCATTCAAGAATTGCCAAAATTCCTTTAGGAGTGATATTTTCCCCATTGGGTATCCTTTCCTTTACATAATAGCTTAACAAACCACCTACGCGGTGGGTCAGTCAATCCCACCGCGTAGGTGCAGGTGCGTGATTGACCCTGCTATTATACCATTAAAATTGCCGTTCATAATGTTTCGGATCAAATCTTTTTTCTTTACGTTCATGCCAATAGCTGGAAGCTTTATTATCGAGTCTCTGGCCGATCACGTCTTTACGAATAAGCCGCAGGATGATACCGATCGGCGCCATAAGAACATAGAAGACCACAGAAAGTAATAAGCGGGTATTGAGCCATCCTATGCCCTTGGCAATGGTCGTCAATACGATAAAAACAGGGCGAATAAGGATCGGTTTGATAAACGCTATAAGCTCTGAGGCGACCGCGATAACCGAGAATAAAACAGCCACTGTTTCATGTTCGCGCCACCAATTAAGGCCCGCAAGTATAAGTAAAACGATCCCGAGAATGATTGCGAACTGTTTGAGTTCTTTTTTATTAGTCGAGAGGGAATTCACTGACATCTTCAACTTGTATAAGGTCTTGTTTTTGTTTGGTCCGGTCAAGCACGAAATTGCCCATGATCAGATAATCCATATTGGTACGTAAGAAACATTTGAACGCATCCTCAGGAGAACAAACGATCGGTTCTCCGCGTACATTAAAGGACGTATTGATAATGACCGGGCACCCGGTCTTTTTATAAAATGTTTTGATCAGGCGATAATAACGGGGATTGTCCCGTTCGGTCACGGTTTGCACGCGAGCAGAAAAATCAACGTGAGTAATGGCCGGCAGGTCAGAACGTTTTATCTTAAGCTTTTCAATGCCAATAAGCTTCTTCTGTTCATCAGTAAGCGTAGCCCGCTTGTTCTCTTTGACATCAAAGACAAGCAACATATACGGGCTGTCGGCATCTACATCAAAGTAGTCTTTAATGTGTTCACGCAACATGGTCGGCGCGAACGGCCGGAACGATTCCCGGAACTTTATCTTTACGTTCATGGTCGTTTGCATTTTTTCAGAACGCGCATCACCGATAATGCTACGCGAGCCCAGAGCGCGCGGCCCAAACTCCATCCGTCCCTGGAACCACCCCAATACTTTTTCTTCGGCAATGATATCGGCTGCTTTATTAAAGAGCGCATCATCGTTCAGTTTCTCATATGCAATGTCATTTTCTTTAAGGAAGCGTTCGATCTCATCGTTCGTGAATTCCGGACCGAGTAGCGATGCTTTCTGCATATCATACGGGCTATTGATAGTACGCGGTTTATCAAGATAGTTGTTCCAGATCGCCAAGGCCGCACCTAAAGCCCCGCCTGCATCTGATGCTGCCGGTTGTATCCATATTCGTTTAAACGGGCCTGTTTTAAGTAATTTACCGTTGGCTACACAATTTAAAGCCACACCGCCGGCCATACAAAGGTTCTCTTCTTGAGTTTGTTCGTGGACATAACGGGCGATCTTCATGATCACATCTTCAGTGACTATTTGGATCGAGCGTGCGATATCCATGTGGAATTGTTCGATCTTTGCTTCAGGCCTACGTGCTTGACGTCCGAAAAGCGCGCAGAACCGCTGATTGATCATCTTGAGCCCGGCACAATAATCGAAGTACTTCATATTAAGTTTAAAAGAACCGTCATCTTTGATGTCGATCAGGTTCTTTAAGATAATATCAACATATTTTGGTTCACCATACGGTGCAAGTCCCATCAATTTGTATTCGCCGGAATTGACCCTAAAACCGGTGTAATAGGTGAAAGCCGAATAGAGCAGTCCCAGCGAATGCGGGAAACGGATCTCTTTATGAAGTTCGATCTTATTACCATTCCCAATGCCATAGGTAAGGGTAGACCATTCGCCGACCCCGTCAAGAGTCAAAATAGCCGCCCGTTCAAAAGGGGACGGATAGAAGGCGCTTGCTGCATGTGATTCATGGTGATCGGAGAAAAGGATGGTACCCTTGTAGTTAAGTTCTTTTTCGATCGTCTCGCGCATGAAGAGCTTTTGCTTAAGCCACAGCGGCATGGCCTTAAGGAATGAGCGTATTCCAAAGGGGGCGGTGGTTATGTAGGTTTGCAGCAATCGTTCGAACTTGATGAATGGCTTATCATAAAAGACTACATGTGTTACTTCAGCAATCGTGATCCCTGCAGATTTGAGGCAATATTCAACAGCATGGTTCGGGAAATTATGATCGTGCTTCTTGCGGGTGAACCGTTCTTCCTGGGCAGCGGCTATGATCTCACCGTCACGCAGGAGCGCGGCGGCAGAGTCGTGATAAAATGCTGAAATACCGAGTATGTATATTGGCATAACTTATTTATTTACAATGAGTTATATTGATAAAACAGGCGACGAACAGCATTATGAGAGATTTGCAAATTTAGGGGTGATTATAACAGAGTTGGAATTAATATTAAATAGCTATTTAAACATCCCATATATTTCAGGTCAAAGCGTGCACAATGCGCAAAATATTCAAACATATGATAGTTGTACGCAGTTTAGGGCTTTTTTATATTGAATACTATATAGTACTATCTATAATAAGATTTGTCCTACAGATTTTCTTCTTTTTCTTATGTTGTGAATTTCAGCAAACTTTGAAAACCTTAAAAACCAACAATACCTTAATCCACTTTCAGCATAGTTGCATGCTTTCACGATATCTCATTCCCCAATCGTTCATCCCCATTCAAAACAATCAGAGGAGTTGTCTATGGAAACCTTAAGAGCGATCACGCGCTCAAAGATCAATCCCTTTCGTCCGGGTTCAGGCCTGTTCCCAGCCTGCCTGGCAGGGAGGTTCTTGGACCTTGAGCTATTTTCAGGCAAACTGTATTCAACTATAACGGGTACGCCGAAAAATATCATCGTGTATGGCGATAAGCAGATGGGCAAGACCAGTGTGCTTATGCGTATGGAAAAGATAGCGCAAGAGAAAAAGCTGCTTACGGTCTCAACCTTCGGCTCGCCGATATCTATTAAAGATTTTATCGCGAACCTGGTATTGCGGCTGTTTGTCGAGATCAAGAATCAAGCTCTTAACACAAATGGGGAATTCGAGGCATTGGTGAATGATTTTCAGAGAATGGGGGATACTTCGATACAGGAGAATGAGATAGCGTTTACGGACTTTATTGTGAAGGTATGGGGACTTATAAAAGATCATGTGCCGGCGATCGTTTTTACAATAGACGATCTTGATCTTATTCATGATGCGGATCAGGCGCTGATGTTATTGCAAAATGTGACCAAAACGATCTACAGGAAAGATTGTCCGATCATCTTTGTCCTGACAACGGCAGCGCATTTTTATGAAGATCTCAGCAAGAAGCACAAACATCTGACCGATTATTTCGAGCCGATCTATCAGGGGAAATTGCAGCTTTCATCGCTCATCAATGCGATCAGAGTGCCGTTATGGGAGCTGGATATTCCTTTTGATGAGGCGGTCGTCAAAGAGATCGCTCGTCGTGCTGATGGCTTTCCTTTTTATTTGCAACAGATCGCGCACCATGTTTTTGAGGAGATGGATGAGGAGTTCGATGCTTTGGCATTACGACGCGGATACGAAAAAGCGATGCAAACGCTTGAGAGGGAATATTTCATTCCTATGCAGATGAGTTTAACACCGACCGAGATCAAACTCTATTTTGTTATCTATCGCGACAATCCAATAAGTTTTACACATTTGCTTAAAAGATCAAAACTGCCAAAAGGTTCGGTTGCGTCATCACTAAAGCGGCTTAGAGAAAAACAGATGATCTGGCAGGACAAGAAGATGTATCAGGTCAGCGACAAGCTTTTCGGAGCGTTTGTCGAGAAGCATTC
>JAFGJY010000032.1 GCA_016928875.1 Candidatus Omnitrophota bacterium
GATCCGAAACAGATATCTGCGATCGCCTATGGTGAGTACCAGCCGCGTGAATCCAATGATACAGAAGAAGGCAGGAAACAGAACCGGAGGGTCGAGATCGTTATTTTACCAAATCTAAAGCGAGCAGATGCATAGCGCAATGAGCAAAACCATACAACGGGCGTTTACCGCAATTACAATTGTTTTACTTGTCTATTCGCAGGCCACATGCGGTTGGGCAGATTCAGTGTCAACTCAAGATCCTGAGTCATATCCGGCCGCACAATGGCGTCCTTGGCTCAATCTCCCAACTACAATTACCAATTATATCAAACGTCCATTCGAGACAGGTGTGATCTATCTTGATAAGCATCATGTCTATGAAAAAGTGGATCATGTGATCGACACGTTGCAAGACCATGGCATTTATCCGTTCTGGTATGACATAAACAACGAGAATTTTACGGATGACGGTGTTGGTTTTCGTAATGGGATATATGATTCAAGTAAATCGAACGGTATTCTGGGCGTTAAATACGAAAGGACTGATCTATTTGAAGATGAACTGACATGTGATCTTGGTTCAAGCTCGTGGTATACGTATCAACCATGGAACGGCAATACGGACATGGGTACGCGGTTGTCATTCGCTAAGATAACTGAATACGAAATATATACCGCATTAACGGCCCGGTATCAAAAATATCCACGGGAGCTTTTTTATGGAGTGGGAAGGCATTACAGTGTAGCCAATAAGTACGACTATACCGCGCAAGAAACGTCACTAGATTATATTATCGGGAAAGAAGAAATCTTTCCTATGGTCAATTTTGAGATCGGCGTAGGGTATAGCAAGATCGATATATCGGACGGCCGCATAAAAGGCCCGGCGAACCTGAGTGCATTCCCGGGGATCACCGGACGGGGTATTAACAATATCAGCGGGGCGGATCTCTTTACCTACGGTGCGTCGCTCATTCATGACACGCGCACTGACCCGTTGCATCCGTCCGATGGTGGGTATGAAAAACTGATATTTGCCATGAACCACGGTGTGGATGATGATGATAACGTTCAGTATTGGAAATTACGCGGCGATGCGATCAGGTATTTGCCGCTCCATAAATATTTTCCGAAGCTTTCAGCCGATAAGATCATTGCATTACGCGGGATGGTGGAGAAAAACGTTGGATTCGATGGCGATCAAATACCGTTCTTTGATCTGGCTCGGCTTGACCGCCAGCTTGTTCGCGGATATACGACGAACCGGTTTCTTGATAAGAACGCGCTAGCGTTTTCGGCAGAATACCGGTATACCATATGGCGCTGGAAAGAATTCAAGATGAATGCCGCGCTCTTTTATGATTTTGGCTGGAGTTTTGACAGCTTCAGTACGTTGCGCGGCAGTGAGGTCAAAGACAGTTTTGGCCTCGCATTACGCGTTTTATTGCCCGGAACGAACGTTATTGCCCTTGAGGGAGCGCGTTCGGATGAAGGATATGAAGTATTACTTAAATGGAAACCGCGTTTTTAGGATATGCGTAAAAGGTAATTAATTATGAGAAATAAAATAATTGTGCTGCTAGCTCTATTGCTGTTTACCCAAGGGACGTTTTGTTACGGAAATTCTTTGTATAATACAACACCTGTGCCGGAAGACATCAAAGAACAGCCGTCATCATTACACGGCGATTTCTTCTCGGAACATCTGTGGGAGCAGGGAGAACGCTATCTTTACGTGGACCGTATATTCCAGGCCTTGTTATTTATGAAGCGGCCGGCTAAGAATATATTGCCAGACGGGTCAGTACCGGATTCTGCTTTTTTTACGAATCGGATCGGTATTTCGGCGATGACCGATGATGCGATCGCACGCGGTAATGTTAGCGACAGTGGGCCGGACATGAGCGGGCCGTGGACCGTTCTCAAACCTAAGTTTGATGGTTTAAGTGCTGGATTTTTCATCAAAGATGGCAGAGGGACAAAATTCCTTATAAAACTTGATCTTGCTTCATATCCGGAGTTAAATTCAAGTTCAGAGATCATGGGGGCACGATTATTTCACGCGATCGGCTATAATGTCCCCGAATATACGATCGTCCGATTCCCAATCACACAGTTACAGTTCAAAGAAGGACTTACGTGGTATGATAAGACGGGTTTTAAAGTGCCGTTCGACCAGAAAGCGCTTGAGACATTATTGCGTAATTGTTATATCGATCGCGAGGGGATGTATCGTGCATCGGCCAGCAAGTTCATCGAAGGCAAAATATTAGGACCGATGAGCCTTCGGGATAACAGATCGATCGACCCGCGTAATCAGATCCCGCACGAGGATCGGCGTGAGTTACGGGGCATGAAAGTGTTTTGTGCGTGGATAAACCACTTTGATCATCGACGGAGTAATACGCTCGATACATTGATAGCGGATAGTAATGGGTGGTACATTAAACATTATATCCTCGATTTTAACGATGCATTTGGTGCCCATATTAAAGGGCCGAAGTATCCTGAAACAGGGCATGAATACGTTTTTAGTGTCGATGAGGTATTAAAATCTTTACTTACCCTTGGTTTCTATAAACGGCCTTGGGTACGGGTGGATAAGATATATCCTGAAACCGGATATTTTACAAATGTTGATTTTGACCCGGCACAGTGGACGACCCATATACCGAATTATGCATTTCAGAACATGGATAAGGAGGACGCTGCATGGGCTGCCGGTATCTTATCAAGGTTCACGGACAGTAACATACGTGCTACCGTTGAGGCCGGTATGATTACCAGCGAGACTGCCAAAGAAGACCTTATCCGGAAATTGATCGAACGGCGTAATATATTGATAGACTATTGGGGTTCGGAATAATACGCTGAAACCTCGATATATCCTTTTTTGTTGTCATATTTTTACATAGCGATAATTTTAAATTATCGCTTTTTTATTGCCCGTATTTATATATAATATATAAAGAAGTGTATCAAAATTCTACACTCCATTATAATATATCCAGCCATTGCACCTTGTTTAACTACTATAAAATAAAGTAGTTAAGAACGTGGAAGGCTATGTGTGTCTTTATTGTTCCACTAATTCGTTACTGAAAAAAATCGGTAACGTAAAAGGAGAAATATGCAAATTCACGCTTTGGTGAAATCGGTCTTTGAAATTCGTCGTGAAGAATGGAAACGGGTCATTCTGATGTTCCTTTATTTTTATCTCACCATTGCGTCATATTATGTTCTCAAAGCAGTGCGCAATGCATATTTCGTAGACCGTCTCGGAGCGGACAGCCTTCCGTGGGTCAAGATCGTGATCGCTGTATTAACGGGCATCTTCGTGTATATTTATTCGCGCATCGCGAACAAGACCGTGCTCAGGAACTTGATCAATGGGTCTTTGCTGTTCCTGATCTCGAATCTGGCGTTCTTCTGGTTATTGTTCAATTATGAGGCTAATTGGATCCCGTTCTCGTTCTTTATCTGGGTTACCCTTTTCAGTTCTGTTTCAGTTACGCAGTTCTGGACGTTCGCGGCCGATCTGTTTGATGCGTGGGAAGCAAAACGTGTTTTCGGACTGGTCGGTGCAGGGGGGCTCATCGGTGGCATGAGCGGCAGTTATGTCTCTGCCCATTTCGCGAAGATCATCGGGACCAGGAACTTGCTCATTGTTGCGGGTGGCGTTATCTTTTTGTGCATTTTGATCGTGAGCTATCTGTGGAAATTCGAACTAAAAAAAATGACCAGTACGAATGGCAGACAAACACATAGCGACAAGATGGCCACAGCGCAAGAACGTTTCAAGGAAGGGCCGATCGCGCTCATTAGGCGTTCCCGGTATTTGTTCTATTTGCTTATGCTTGTCGCGGTCACGAAATTTGCGACTGAACTTACGGAATGGCAGCTTAACAAGATGGCCGAGATCCATGTGACGACAGGTATGGATGATCTGACGGCCTTCTTTGGCCAGGTCTTTGCTTATATGAATACTATCTCACTCGTCGTTCAGATATTGGGTACAACGGTATTTCTGAGGTTTATAGGCGGCGCAGCGACCTTGTTCTTGTTGCCCGGCGGATTGTTGCTTGGTACCGGGCTTCTGTTCTTTTTCCCGGCCGTATGGTCGGTCTCTGTGCTTAAGATCATCGATGGGAGCTTGCGGTATTCCATATATCAATCAGCGAAGGAATTCGTATATTTACCGATCCAGAAGGTCGTGCGGTACAAGATCAAACCGTTCATTGATATGTTCGTGTATCAATTCTCAAAGGGAATGGCGGCATTCTTTGTCATATTGATCAATGGTTTTATTTTTAATTACATGGTGAAGTATTTCCCGGGGGAAGAGACCAAGGTCTTGATGGTGAGCGTGATCGTATTCCTGTCACTGTTAATATGGTTCTTTATCGTAGTTATGTTGAAAAGGGAGTATCCGATGGCGATCAGGGAGTTTCTCAATCTCGAGGGAGAATTCAGGAGTCTTGAACATAAGGAAGAGATGTTAGATAGGATGGTGCAGGCTCGCAGTGCCTATGGTGCTCTCCAAACCGACCGGGCTGCTCTCAGGAAGCTTGTTATCGGTGAGGTTATGGTGTATCAACGGTTGATCGAGGAGAACAAGCTTCGCTATGAAGGCGTTGTTCCCAATGAAGAGTTGCATCAAAAGACCAACGATGCATTGTTCACGAAGCTGGAGGAGAGCCTCTATCGGACGTTTGCTTTGCTGAGTATGTTATTCGATGCGCCGGACGTAACTATGATCTGTGATAATTATTTGCGCGGCGACGAGTATGTCCGTGCGAATGCACTTGAATTACTCGATATGCATCTTGACCAAGAGTTGAAAACAACATTGCATACGATATTAGACGGAGAACTTGCGATCGCCAATTTTACGGCAGAAGCGGTCGATTAAAAGAGACTTTAGACAACAGACGAAAGACTGGAAGACAAAACCTTCGCGTCGTCATAGCGATGACGACAGGGAAAATAAGGGAAACGTGTTATGAAAAAGAGGATATTGAGCGGTATTCGCCCGACGGGCAAATTGCATATCGGGAATTATTTTGGTGCGATCACCAATTGGGTCGAACTTCAGGAGAGCGGCGAGTGTTTTTTTATGATCGCGGATTGGCATGTGCTTACCACTGATTATGACAGCGGGAGCGATATTAGTGCGACGGTCCTCGATGTTGCCATTGATCTGCTGGCGAGCGGGATCGATCCTGAAAAATGCACCTTGTTCGTTCAGAGCAGTGTGAACGCCCATGCCGAGCTCGCACTTATCTTGTCAATGATCACACCGCTTTCATGGCTTGAGCGTAATCCTACGTACAAGGAGCAGATCCAGGAACTTACGGGTCGGGAATTGCATACACACGGATTTTTAGGTTATCCGGTCTTGCAGGCGGCGGACATATTGCTCTATGACGCTGACGTGGTGCCGGTCGGCGAGGACCAGCTGCCGCATTTGGAACTTACGCGTGAGATCGCACGGCGCTTCAATCATCTCTACGGTGCGCTCTTTAAAGAACCGCAAGCCATGCTGACGCAGGTACCGAAGTTGCCGGGCACGGACGGCCGCAAGATGAGCAAAAGTTATGACAATTGCATATATCTGGCAGATGCGCTGGATGTGGTTGATAACAAAATAAAGACAATGATGACCGATCCTGCGCGCAAACGCCGTACCGATCCGGGCACGCCTGCAAAATGTCCGGTTTACGCGTATCACAA
>JAFGJY010000033.1 GCA_016928875.1 Candidatus Omnitrophota bacterium
ATCTATTTGTGTGAATATGCAAAAGGAGGCTGGATCGTCAACATCATTCGCATGAGCATCAATAATCTTGCGGGCGTTCCATCGGTCGTATTTGGTCTGTTCGGGTTTTCGGTCTTTGTGCATTATATGGGCTTTGGGATATCTATACTTTCAGGCTGTTTAACGCTTGGCATTCTGGTTTTGCCAAATATAATATCATCGACGCAGGAAGCTCTTTTAGCAGTACCACAGTCGTATAGAGAGGCGTCACTCGCATTAGGGGCGACGCAATGGCAAACGATCCGCACGGTCGTTGTACCCAACGCATTACCGGGCATTTTAACTGGTGTCATCCTAAGTATCGGGCGTGTGGCAGGAGAGACGGCGCCGATCCTCTTTACCGCTGGTACGTTTTATATGCGTGGATTTCCAAATTCGCCTCTCTCGAAATGCATGGCGTTGCCGTATCACATTTATGCGCTTATGACCGAAGGTGTGCACCCGGAAGCGCAGACCCAGATCGCGTATGGCTGCGCTTTAATATTACTTATTTTAGTTTTGTGTATTTCTATGATGGCAATTATAATACGTGAACGATGCAGGAGAGGTTATGGCCACTGATGTACGAATAGAAGCACGTGATGTTAATTTCTTTTATGGCGCAAAACAGGCCTTGTGTAACATAAACATAAAGATACCCGAAAATAAAGTAACTGCATTGATCGGGCCGTCGGGATGCGGGAAAACGACGTTTTTACGTCTTATCAACAGAATGAACGATCTTATTCCACACACGCGTGTTGAAGGAGTGGTTCTGCTTGATGGAAATGACATTTATCGCAAGGATATGGATGTTGTTGAATTACGGCGCTTAGTAGGAATGGTATTTCAAAAACCAAACCCATTTCCTAAAACTATTTTTGAGAACATAGCCTTCGGATTACGGGTTAATGGAATTCGCGATAAAGAATTTATTGCCGAACGGGTAGAGAGCAGTCTTAAAGGAGCAGCTTTGTGGGAGGAAGTCAAAGACAGATTATACACAAGTGCATTGGCACTCTCAGGAGGACAACAGCAGCGATTATGCATTGCGCGCGCATTAGCGGTCGAACCGGAAGTCATCTTAATGGATGAGCCGGCATCGGCGTTGGACCCGACATCGACCTTAAAAATAGAGGAGTTGATACAAGAATTAAAGAAACAGTACACTATTGTTATTGTCACTCACAACATGCAACAGGCCGCACGTATCTCCGACTATACCGCTTTTTTTATGGTAGGCGAAATGGTAGAATACGACCAAACGTCGGTGATCTTCACGCGGCCGAAAAAACAGATCACGGAAGATTATATAACCGGACGTTTTGGATAACACATATAAGGAGGATTCAATGGAACGACATTTCCATGAACGATTAGATAAGCTTAATAAAAAAGTGCTTGAGATGGCCTCAATGGCGGAAGAGGCGATCTTTAAAGCTACAGAATCATTAAAGAACAACGATACTGCACTTGCGGATTGGGTCATTGAAAATGATAAAAAGATCGATGAGATGGAAAATACCATTGAAGCAATGGTGATCGATCTGCTTGCACTGCAACAACCGATGGCGAAAGATCTGCGTTTCATTACGACCGGAATGAAAGTCAATGCTGAGCTTGAGAGAATTGCGGATCTTGCTACTAATATTGCAAAATGTGTTCTCTTTGTGGCCCATCAACCAAAATTAAAACCGCCGGAAGATATCCCCCGCTTGTTTATTTTGGCCAAAGATATGGTAAAAAAAGCCGTCAATGCGTTCGTTGAACGTAACCGTGAGCTTGCAAAAGAGGTCATTCAGTCTGACGAAGAAGCGGATATGCTTAGAACCAAAATACAGGAAGAGCTTGTTAAGAATTATATGTCTGAAGATAAAACCTTAATACCGCGTGCGATCTCTATGTTTTTGGCAGCGCGACATTATGAGAGGATCTGCGATCATGCCACTAACATAGCAGAAGATGTGATCTTTATGATCGATGCAAGGGTCGTAAAGCATCATCCCGAAATACTAGAAAGTGGCGAGAACGATGGGAAATAATAATGCCAAGAAATTGAAGGTTTTATTTTTATGTACCGGAAATTCATGCCGCAGTCAGATGGCGGAAGGGTGGACGCGGCATCTTAAAGGAGACAGAATAGAAGCGTATTCAGCCGGGATAGAGAGCCACGGATTAAATCCTTATGCCGTAAAAGCCATGGCTGAAGTAGGGGTAGATATTTCAAAACATAGAAGCAAGCTTGTTAATTCGCTGCAACATATTGATTTTGATTATGTTGTGACTGTATGTAGCCATGCCAATGAAACATGCCCGATCTTTCATGGCCAAACCAAAGTTGTTCATAGAGGGTTTGATGATCCTCCGCATCTGGCGCAGGAGAAAGGCACGGAAGAAGAAAAACTAGAATGTTACCGAAACGTTAGAGACGAAATAAAACGATTTGTCGAAAGCTTACCGGATATCCTTGGTTGAAAAAAGTCACATAGAATATATAAAATGAAAAGCGGCTGAAATAGCCGCTTTTTTATTTGTGCATTTGTATCAACTCAAACTATAATAAACCATTCAAAACATAAAAGGAGCGATCAAATATGCAATGTAAAGAAAGCGGTATGTTTGAGCCTGTTGTTATGATTTTTGTGCGGTCCTAACACGCTGGCTTTTGATGACGGGGATTTTTAGCAATGGAGTACGGTAGAGGTTTCATGCAAATTCCATGAAGATCGGAAAGTGGTTACGGAAGAAGAACCTTATTGAGGTGATGATTAGAAGAATTTCTATTATACCTATACGGGAAGAGGCCTTGTATACAGTGGAATTGAGAAATGGATCGATGTCGGTGTTAATTACCGTCAAATATTTGCGGAAAAAGGGCGAAACTTTCATTGTAAATTAGGGGCTATATAGCAAGAAAGGATCAATATGAAATTAGTAATAATCGGCGGAGTTGCGGGTGGAGCTGCGGCAGCGGCACGGGCACGCAGACTTGATGAGAGCGCGGAGATCGTTCTTTTTGAACGCGGAGAATATGTGTCGTTTGCCAGTTGCGGGTTGCCATATTACGCAGGGAATGTTATTCAAAAACGTGATGCATTGCTTGTCGTAACGCCTGACAAATTCAAGAAGTGGTTTAATGTTGATATACACCTAAAAACAGAAGTTATAGGTATTGATACGAAGAAAAAAGTTGTAACAGTAAAGGAGCTTGCAAGTGGTGCGGAACGTACGGAATCATATGATCACATCGTCCTTTCTCCGGGAGCTGAACCCATCATTCCTCCCATCGAAGGGGCGAACTTACCGTGTGTGCATAAAATAAGGACAATGACGGATATTGATGCAGTGAAAGAAAAACTCGATTCAGGATCGGTCAAACACGCGGTCGTTATCGGCGGCGGTTTTATCGGCCTGGAGATGGCCGAGAACATTAAGGAACGCGACATGGACGTTGCATTGGTTGAGCGGCTTGATCAGGTCATGATGCCGTTCGACAAAGAGATGGCGGTATTTTTGCATAGAGAACTTACGGACAAGGGGATTCATTTATATTTGAACGAAGAAGTTATCGCAATACAAAAAAAGGGTGATTCATACGAAGTTATTACGCGAACAGGTAATTCGTTGCCAGCGGATTGCGTGATCATGTCAGTCGGGGTCAAGCCTGAGACAACACTGGCAAGGGACGCCGGATTAAAATTAGGCAAACGAGGGATCCTGGTGGATACGTCTATGGGCACTTCGGATCCATTCATTTTCGCGGTAGGAGATGCGGTTGAAACTGTGCATCCGATCACGCAAGAATTATGGAACGCTCAACTCGCCGGCCCCGCAGCGAAGCAAGCTCGCGTCGCGGTAAATACGATATTTGGTAAACGCGATGAATATAAGGGAACGCAAGGTACGTCCATAGTAAAGATATTTTCAGTTTCAGCAGCAATGACGGGCGCAAGTGAAAAGATGTTAAAAAGGACCGGGGTATCATACGAAAAAGTGTATACCATATCCATGAATCATGCAGGATATTATCCCGGAGCTCGGATGATGATCATTAAAACCATTTTTGATCCGCAGAGCGGAACGGTCCTGGGCGCACAGATCATCGGCGGAGAAGGTGTGGATAAGCGCATTGATGTTCTTGCCACGGCAGTACGGCATGCATTAACGGTGAAAGATATCGCTGAGCTCGAACTGGCGTATGCTCCGCCATATGGATCAACAAAAGATCCTGTGAATATCGCGGGAATGGCAGCGTGCAATCACCTTGAAGGATTATCGTCGCTTACTCATTGGGACATAAAGCATGATGACGAAACATTGCTTGATGTACGCATGAAGACTGAGGTGAAGAAAGGAGCGGTACCGCATGCGATCAATATTCCATTGCCGGAGCTACGCAAACGCCTAGGTGAGTTGCCTAAAAATAAGCCAGTTGCTGTCTTTTGCCAGGTCGGATTACGGGCGCATATTGCCAATCGGATATTGCTTCAGAATGGTTTTAATTCACGGAATGTTTCGGGTGGGTATATGTTGTACCATTATTTTGCCGAGGCAT
The DNA here is from genome assembly GCA_016928875.1 of Candidatus Omnitrophota bacterium. GTDB lineage: Bacteria > Omnitrophota > Omnitrophia > JAHJGZ01 > JAFGJY01 > JAFGJY01. The sequence continues at coordinate 4,574 of JAFGJY010000033.1, forward strand.
TTGGACAATAAAATAATTTTCGGATATATAAAAAAAGGGCGCACAATTTTGTGCGCCCTTTTTATTTACCGATATAACTACTAGAAATTTACAACAACGCTACCGGTACAACCGAAAGCCTGATTGACATCCACCGTAAAATTTCTGTTTCCGCCTTCAGTAAAGCTCTTAAGATCACGTTTGAAATTGTACGTTACACCACCGACAAGCTTTACATTATCATTCACTTTCCAGCTGCCTTCAAGTGCCAGGATCTGGTCCCAGATCTCGATAAAACCACGCGGGTTAAAGTCATTGTGATTTCCTAAACGATATGCAGTTTTTTCATATGCCCAGCTCAGTTTTGCGCCAAGGCCGTTTTCTAACTGATAAGCAATGGAGGTCTCAGGAAGCCCGATAATGATCGAAAGGCCTTCATCGGCAAACGCGCGATAGCGAATGCTACCAGTTGGCATTACGTAGTAATTGGTTTCATTCCAATGATACATCGCACCGGCAATGATCATGAGGTTTTCGTCATATTCGTAAACAAGGCCTGCTTCTGCTTCATAGGCGAACGAGTTGCTCATTTGTTTCTCAAAATTTGATTGGATCTCTGCACGAACGTGATAACCAAACTGCTCTTCATAAACTATGCGGGTATCATTGAGGTTCAGGTAGAGCTGATGGAGGTCGCCAAACGGATCATGGCCTGCGCCGCCAAAGAACGTATTTGCGTTGACAAACTCAAAATGACGAAGACTATACCCAAAGTCTACAAACGGTACTTGTGCATCAAGATCGAGTTTGCCTACCGCCACGTCGCATGTCGCTCCATTAACATCGCCCCATCCTACGAAGCCCATTTCAGCATCTATTGCAAAGTCTGGCGGCACATTTGTTGATACGACCGGTTCTTCGGCTTGCTGAGCATATGCGCCTGTTGAAAAAGCGCAAAAGCACGTCAGCACACACAAAATTATAAAATTCCTTTTCACCTCTTACCTCCTTTTTCGCCGTTAATTGATAAAATATAGGGTTTTTTGTAGATTACACCTGTATATTAATTTTCGGCATGATCATGTAATAACTGGAGCACATTGTGATAAGTATGTGAATATTTTAATGCTCACGATGAAATAAGTCAATATATGTTAAAGGTATACACGAACAGTAGTAATATTAATAGTTGTATTTGCCCCAGGGAAAAGGTATAATCCGCTTCTTTTTCAATAACCGAGATACGTATTTACATAGGGGAGGCATTATGTTCAGACCAGAAATTAAAGTACTAGATTGCACTATCAGGGATGGGGGGCTTATCAATAACCATTTGTTCGACTTTCGTTTCGTACGGGAAGTATATAAGGCCTTATCAGCAGCTGGCGTAGATTATATGGAAATCGGCTATAAAAACTCGCGCGAGCTTTTTTCATCAGATAAATACGGCGAATGGAAATTCTGCGATGATGATATGATCAAAAAAGTCATGGATGGTATAGAATCACAGACCAAAATATCGATCATGGTGGATGTTGGTAGGGTAAATCTGGATGATGTAAAACCGGCTTCTCAGAGTCCGGTCAAGATGGTGAGGACGGCTTGCTATGTGAAAGAGATAGACAAGGCTATTCATATGGCAAATCATTTTTCTGAAAAGGGTTACGAGACCACGATAAATATAATGGCTATATCGAGAGATGAGGGCCCAGAGCTCAATGAAGCACTTCATCAGATCGAAGAGGAATGTAAGACCGATGTTGTTTATGTGGTTGATAGTTTTGGGTCGCTCTATCAGGAACAGATCGAAGAATTGGTAAAACGTTTCAAAAACATATTGAAAACAAAAGAGGTTGGATTTCACGGTCACAATAATCAGCAGCTTGCCTTCAGCAATACGATCGAAGCGATCATTCACAATGCAAACTACTTAGACGCAACAGTTTACGGAATAGGCCGTGCGGCGGGTAATTGTCCATTGGAATTGCTTGTCGGATTTTTGAAGAATCCAAAGTTCGATATTCGGCCTATCTTGGAGCTTATTTCAAGTGAGTTCATCCCCCTGAGGGAAAAGATCGAATGGGGGTATATAATTCCGTATGCCATTGCGGGAATGATGAATGAACATCCACGTGCGGCTATGGCGCTTCGGGATAGTGATAAGAAGGAAAATTATCGAGAATTTTACGAAAGCCTTACCAATACAGGGCTTGAGTAACATAGGGGACACCTTACTTAATGTAATACATAGGACGGCCTAATAAGCCGTCCTTTTTTTGTCTGAAAAGAACGCTTGACATACCCCCGGGGGGTATGAGAAACTGCCGTGTAGGAGGAAAAGAAAATGAAAGAACATCCGGATCATTCAGAAAACCTTATGGCATTAAGAAGAATAGAAGGTCAGGTGCGCGGGGTACAGAAGATGATAGAGGAGAGGAAGTATTGCGTTGATATCATAAACCAAATATATGCAGTACGCGGTGCGTTAGCACAAGTTGAAGATAAGATATTAAAACGGCACTTTGAACATTGCGTACAAGAAGTCATGGATGGACGATCTCATAGTGATAAGGAGACAAAGCTGAATGAGCTATTTACCCTTATTCATAGGACACGCAAAATATAGAGGCAGGTCATGAGATACAAGGCGATTATCATCGTGAGTTTTCTTGTCATAAACACTTTCGTAGTGCAGGCGGAGGCCTATGCCCGCGCGATTTATAAAGAAGTAAATATGTTGGGAGGGTATTCAGACCGCAATGAATGGATCGGCGAGAAGGGTATGATGCTTAAGAATTCTGTCGGTTTTGAATATTTTGATAAGTTCTCTAACGATTATGGAGATTTTTTAACGGTCGATCTGCAGATGCGCGTTGCATATGATTCGCAGCAAAACTCTGAAGACGCATGGGCGGTTGAGTTCCATAACGCATGGGTTGAGCACAAATTCGGGCTTGGTAAAACGCTTCGCCTCGGGCATTTCGATCCTGTGTTCGGACTCGAACCTGTGCTTGATACACACGGTGCTTTATTACAGACGCTTGCTCATGAAAATATAGGGTTCAAAAAAGATTGGGGCGTCGGATACAGAAGTTATATAGGAGAACTTGATTATGAGATTGCGGCGCAGCTTGGTTCGGGAATGAGCATCAGGCATAAGGACGATAGTTTTTTGCTCACAGCACGCGTGGGCTCAACGCTGGGTACGGATTTTCAATATGGGATATCAGCATTGTGGGGGCAAACATTGAAAAGCATGCAAGCCCGAACACTTCCAGTTCCTGATCTTATCTCAGATGACGCGACGAGAAAAGAACGATTGGGCCTTGATGCGCGGTATGAAATAGGCTCCTTTGGATTCAAGGGAGAGATCGCCGGGGGGCGGGAGGAAAGCCAGCCGGCGGGCGGAGGATTATTCGAGATCGATTATATTGTCCCGAAATTGCAAGCATTACAATTCAAGGTTCAGCAAACATATTGGTCAAATGATCTTGAAAATAGCGATGCGAAGACTATCACTCTTTCGCACGTTATATCATACAAAGTCACATCCTATTTAACAGTGCGTGCCGGATACTTTCATGATGTCTATGAAGAGAGTGGTAACGAAGACGACCAAGTTTTTCTACAATTTTACTTTTTTGGATAACCACGAGGTGATGTATCATGAAAATAATAGTGTTTAGCGTAATAATGTTAACGATGGTGGTTTCTATTGGATATGCAGCGGTTGGATGTACCCTCAATGACCCGGACCGCGATATTCAGCGCCTTTTTCCGGAGGTAACGAATTATAAGACCGAATTTATTACTATTGAAGAGCGAGGCGGGGAGACATTAGCCAAGGAGATCCAGGAAAAGCTTGGAGATACATTTGACCCGTTATATGAATCCCTTGACGTTCCGTATGCTTTCTATACGGTATTAAAGGGAAAAGACATTATTGGGTATGTCCACGGTGTTAATCAAAAAGGCATGTATGGTGGAATGCAGCTTATTCTTGCGACTGATCCAGAGGGGAAGATAATAGATTTTTATTATCAAAAGCTATCTTCGCCGGAGTCAAAAAAGTTTCGAAGCGATGCGTTTACAAAACAATTTGTTGGGCTCTGTCTTGCGGATTTTTATGCCCGTGATCTTAAAGGCGAAATAAAAGATCCAAGCGAGAACAGCAAACAAGATTATGAAGCAACATTAAGAGGGCTTAAGAAGAATTTGATCTTATATGATGAGTTCATGTTGGGCAATAGGTTCGATAAAGAATTTATTTTGAAGGAGGTAAGCAATGCATACGCACAATAAATATTGTATAACACTTTCGATCGTGGCATGCGTTTTCCTGCTCATCGGATGCGGGCAGGGACAAACCAGTTCATATGGCCGGGCTATAGAAAACCGTTCGCCGGTCGATACGGCTACGATCTTGCAGGATCCACATAACTTTACGGGCAAAACGGTGACGGTGCAAGGCGAGATCATTCGTGAATGCCCGGCGGGAGGATGGTTCGACTTGAAAAGCACCAATGGCGCGTTTTATGTTGATCTTCATCCGTCAGATTTTGCGATCCCTCAAAAAGTGGGGAAAACAGTGTTGGTAGAGGGAGAAATAAAAGTTGAAAATAATAAACCAAAGATGATCGGCAAAGGAGTTGAAATACAATGAACGTTCTTTCATTAGCATATAAGAATTTGAAACGTAAAAAGATCAGGACCGCTCTAACGGTCATGGGTGTTGCCATTGCCGTGGGTGTCTTGGTGAGCCTTATGGGGTTCGATCGCGGTTATCAAGCAGCATTAACACGTGATATCGATAAGATGGGGTATCAATTGCTTGTTACTGCCAAAGGGTGTCCGTATGAAGCAGCGACAATGATGTTAAAAGGCGGCGGCGGATTGCGGTATATGGAAGAAGATATCGTAAAACATATAGAAAGTGATACGCGCGTTGATAAGCTGACGCCGCAGCTTGTCGCAACAGAATACGATCCTGATCGGCTTGATGGGCAAGGCGGATTTGTCATGTATATGGGCATCTCAGATTCATATCGTGACCTTAAGCCATGGGTCACGTTCAAAGCCGGTACGTGGTTTTCATCCCTGAATGCGGATGAAGCGATCATGGGATATGAAGCTGCCGAATTGGAACAACGCGCTGTTGGCGACAAGATATTTATCCCCAACATAAATAAAGTTCTTACCGTTGTCGGGATCTTTGATCGAACGGGAACGCAAGACGATGGGGTTGTATTTTTGCCGCTACAGACAGCGCAGACGTTATTTGATCTACCGGGTCAATTAACCGGCATCGGCATAAAACTCAAAGATATTCATACGATCGGTGAATTTGAGGAAGATCTCTATAATGTGCCGGGCATACAGGTGATCAGCATGGCACAGGTGCGCGGGACGATCCTTAATCTTGTTGCGTCCGCAAGGGTGATGGCCAATTCAGTGGCTTTGATCGCGATCTTCATTGCGCTTATCGGCGTGATCAATACGATCTTAATGTCCGTCTTTGAACGAACGCAAGAGATCGGTGTTATGAAAGCGATCGGTGCGTCGCGTCTCGATGTTTTTAAATTGATCTGGATGGAAACATTGATCATTTGTGCTGCAGCCGGTATCATCGGCAATGTAATTGCCCTTGTCGGTAGTGGGGTAGTAGAGATCATTTTACGCAAAGTCTTACCGTATGCTCCGAGCGGTAGTTTGGTTCTCATCACACCACAATTTTTAGCGAGCGCCTTTTTAGGAGCTATCGTATTAGGAATACTATCGGGGATCTATCCGGCATGGCGCGCAGCGTCGATGATCCCGGTTGAGGCGATAAGGAGAGGAGAGTGACATCATGGCCGATATAATTATAAATGCGAAGAAATTGACCAAAACATATCGATTATTTGCCGAAGATGTTCATGCAGTCAATGGGATCGACTTTAGCATTGAACAAGGTGAATTCGTTTCCATTATGGGTGCATCAGGATCAGGTAAGACCACGTTGCTTGATATGATCGGGTGTCTCGATCGTATTTCATCCGGGAGACTGGAAGTATTAGGCCGCGATGTGACAACATTGCGCGAGACAGAATTGGTCAAGGTTAGGCGGGGCAATATAGGTTTTATCTTTCAAGACTTTTCTTTGATCTCCAGCCTTACCGCGCTTGAAAATGTTGAGCTTGCTTTGTATTTTGCGCGGTCATTGCCCAAAAAAAACAATGCACAAAAAATGCTCGAAAAAGTAGGATTGGGCAAGCGGATCCGACATTTGCCCAGGCAGCTTTCGGGCGGAGAACAGCAGCGGGTGGCCATCGCCCGGGCGCTTGCGACGGAACCTCGCCTTTTGCTTGCGGATGAGCCGACCGGGCATTTGGATTCCGACCGTTCACAAGAGATATTTGATGTGTTTAACACACTCAATAGAGAAGATGGGCTTACTATCGTGGTTACGACCCATAATCAGAAATTAGGATTACAAGCAGGACGCGCGATCTTTTTACAGGATGGGTGCATCGTCTCAAAAGAGCGCTCGAACCTGTTCAATTAAAGAGTAAAATAGGCCCATAGAGGCGAAAAACAATTTCCTTGCGTAAAAAAGCTTTTTCAGTAGAATATAAAGTCCTACTAATAAATCGGATATCCCAAAAAGCCAATATCAAAAGAGGGGTACGATAAAAACAAAGGAGGACATTATGAAAAAGGTAATGAGTGTTTTAGTGATCGGGATCGTTATAGCGGGTTTAGCATTGTCAGGTTGCGAGAAGAAGAGTGATGCTGAAAAAGCACTTGAGTCAATGAAAAAAGACGCAAATAGCATGTTGAAATAGTCTAAAATTAAGGTATAGTAAAAAAGGACGGCTTTTATAAGCCGTCCTTTTTTTATGTGCGAACAACAAGCATATTATTCTTTTAATGTGCACGTTGTTTTATTTGCCTTGAACCACGTCAAAGGGTTCCACCATACTTTTTCGGAGCATGCCGATTTTACGGCAGCTTCAGCTTGGTCCCCACAGGTATCACCCGCATATGCGATCGCTGACGAAAAGACCGTGATAGATACTATCGCGATCAGTAACAAAGCAATGATCTTTTTCATAGTGTTTCCTTTTCTTTAAAAATCGATTATTTTTTTAACTTCATTTTATCCATGAACTTGCCAAAGCCTTTTTTAGCGCCTTCACCGGCTGCTGCTGCATCTTGCGAAGCTTTATCCATTGCTGCTTTTGCTTCCTTTTCGGCTTTTTTGGCTTCTTTTTCTGCCTGTTTCTTTGCTTTGGCAGCTTCTTTATCAGCTTTCTTCTGTGCACGTGCGGCTTTAAGTTCTGCTAATTTGGCTTCCTTTTCTTCAGGAGATTTTCCAATAGTAGCGAACCAATCACCGACCCGGTTGAAAACAGCTTGATCACTGGCGTTCTCAAGAGCTGCTTCAGACGCACCTTTTTCTCCTTTTGCGGCGAATGCCAAAGGAGAAAGAACGAACGTGCAAACTACGATAAGTACAATAATCCTTTTCATCTGTTCCTCCTTATTTATAAGAAAGTTAATCGAAGTGACCATTAGTGTAGTACATTACTACCGCATTTTCCATAAATTTTTGATGCAGCAGCAGTGATCAAGGCCTATTACAAAGGGGCAAAATTGCTCTTTACCTTTAATGTGAAATATGTTAGTCTTGCTTAACTTTGTTATAGACAATTAATACAATAGAGGTATTATGGCATCACAGAAGCACAAGTTAAGCGCGAACATGGAAGATTATCTGGAAGTGATTGCTATGCTTAAAGATGAAAAAGGCGTGGTGCGGGTCAAAGACATAAGCGACAGAATGAACGTGAAGAAACCCAGTGTTACGGCAGCCATGAATTCGCTTGCTTCCAAAGGGCTCATTGAACATGAACGATATGGGTATATTGATCTTAGTGTTGAAGGCGAGAAACTTGCCCGCGAGGTCAAAGAGCGTCATGACATGTTAACAAGGTTTTTCATGGATATTCTGGGGGTTTCTGAGAATTCAGCCGAAACAGATGCTTGCAAGATCGAACATTCTTTGAGCAAAGAAACCAGTGAGAAACTTATGCATTTGGTCGAATATCTCGAAATGCATGCAGGAGAGAGGCCGCCGCAATGGCTTAAAAACCTTAATGAATACATCGGGAAAAACAAATAATTATGTCACCAAGCGCGATCTTATTGACCACGATATCATCCGGAACGAAAGTGAAGATAGCTCGGCTTATCGGCGGAAGAACTTTTAAGAGCAAGATCACGGCTATGGGGCTTCATGTGGGGTTGGTGATCACGGTCATCCGGAACGAATCAGAAGGGCCTATTGTCGTTGAGGCTAAAGGTGTCCGTATCGCCCTGGGTCGTGGTATGTCAGAAAAATTAAGCGTATATCGTTTAGAGAAATAAAGTGTCAGCAAAAAAATGAGCGAAGCAAATCTAATAACATTAAAAGATCTTCTCCCGGGCGAAAAAGGAAAGATCGTCAAAGTTTCTGCCAAAGGGGCGTTATATCGTCGCATCTTGGATATGGGGATCACGCGCGGTGTTGAAATTGAGGTAGTACGTGCGGCACCATTAGGAGATCCACTGGAGATAATTGTCAAAGGATGCCATTTATCACTAAGAAAGAGTGAAGCAGTAAACGTTCGGGTAAAGAGGATCGACAAGAAATAAACGTTATGTCAAAAAAAGATCTCAAGAAAATAACAGTAGCATTAGCAGGCAATCCAAACTCCGGCAAGACCACGGTCTTCAATAATTTGACCGGCGCACACCAGCATGTGGGCAATTATCCGGGAGTTACCGTTGAGAAAAAAGAAGGCTACATTGAGCATAATGGGTATATGCTCCATATCGTCGATCTGCCGGGAACCTATAGTTTGACTGCTCATTCTTTGGATGAAGTGGTAGCACGTAATTTTATTATCGAAGAGAAACCAAATGTGGTTATCAGTGTGATCGACAGCTCGAATGTTGAACGTAATTTATATTTAACGATCCAACTGATGGAATTAGAAATACCACTTGTTTTGGCATTCAATATGTATGATCTTGCGGAAAAAGAAGGTCTGACCTTTGATCGTGAAATGCTTGCACAACTTTTGGGGTGTTCGGTCGTGTTCACTACCGCAACGAAAAAAAGAGGGATGAACGATCTTTTGGAAGCCGTTATTGAACGAGCGACCACAACCCAAGAAAAACGGGACCCACATATTACGTATGGTTTTGAGATCGATCAGCACGTGGCCGAGCTTACGAAATTGCTGGAAACCGAGAAGGAACGATTACAAAAATATCCGGCAAAGTGGCTCGCGATAAAATTATTAGAATGGGATAATGAAGTGCTCAAGGTTGTAGGAACAAGTGAAGCCGGTAAAACGATAATTGAGCACGCGGAAAAAGCACGGCATACCATTCACGGTTTATTCGATGATGATGCCGTATC
>JAFGJY010000034.1 GCA_016928875.1 Candidatus Omnitrophota bacterium
GAATCTATGCTCTCCGCTTGCCGTCCAGGTGAAATACTTGAATTCTTCCATCAGCATAGAAAGGAGTTTTTCACGGTCGCGTGCCTTATAAAGGGCCCTTAGGGCCTCCAATGCCTGCGCGTGCCGGTCGTTATCGCTCCCCTGGTCGATCCCGAATGTACCGGCTATATATTCAAGCACACATCCGTTCTCCGTATGATACGGCCCTCTCCATTCGAGGAGATATTTATACGCTTCTTCATTACTTTCAATAAGCCGCTTCATTAAATCGTTGAATATATATTGATCTGAGTGATCGACCAGTGATTTCAGCTTCCTCCCGGCTATGGTCGCTTCCGGATCTATCGTATCGTAATCAACGCTCAGGTCAAAGCGTCCATACCGCCCTTCGAGCGTAAGCGAAAAGTAGCCGTAGTTCACGCTCCGATGGTCGGTTGAAATGATCGTTATAAGACGTTTTCCAAAATTCGTATGGTCCCACGGCGCCTCGCCATCATGTCCGCGCACCATGATCCGCGCCCCGATAGCATTCATGAACGAATCAAACGAATCTCTGCCGACCCATTGATGATCGGCATCTTTAAATATCTTACCGCGATCATCCTGCTGTTCGTTCCGATTAACAAAGGTAAAATATAACTGTTCTAATATCTCTTTATTGTGCGCAATGCCCGGTAAACCATTATTGGTAAGATCATATTTATCCTGAACGGTCTGTGGCGGCTGGCTCGCATGCATGATCGCTATCCCTTTTTTGGTCACTGCCAAAACCGGGAACTTTTCAAAAAGTCCTACGAATTCTTTTATTACTACATCGCCATCCATCGAACCGAAGTGTTCAAGCAGCTCCTCCTCGAATGAATTATTTTGCATATCCGTTGCCAGGACCGATCTGTGACCCTTCCACCGTTCGGTTTCCTCGTGGACATGAACGCGATTTTCATGGTTCCCCATGAGCAAGGTGACTTTATCAGGGAACGCGCATTTAAGCGCTAAAACGGTCTCAAGAACGCTCGAGTTTGCATTACCTGCATCTACATAATCCCCGACAAACGCAAGATGGCACGGCTCACCGCGAACAGCCTTGCCGATAAAGTCCATGTCATTCAAAATTGCTCTTAAGTAGGTAAGGTCTGCGTGAATATCACCAATGACATACAGATCACCCTTAGTATCCGGAATATAGGCAACTCGGCCTTCGGTAAAGTAGGCGACCTCTTTTATGTCAGCGATCTTGGGCCGTAGAGAACCTTGTTTACCTTCGGCCGTTAAGATCCCTTCGACATCGCGGATCAGTTGCAGGGTCTCGGCAGCCGTCCTTTTACCCGCTTTATCAATTATCTCTGATGTATATCCAAGGGCTTCCGTATCGCCGGATGATACGTGCTGGTCCTGACGAGATGCCCCTTCTTCTTCATGGGCGGGTGCATCTCCGGGCTCATCACGCTTGGTCGCGAACATGATGACTGACGTCGCCTCATCACGGCCGCCTCTCTCTGTTTGAATAACATCTACGCCATCCTGCCGCATGATAGTATCCGCGCCGTTACAAATAAGGAAGAGGTCCGTTACATCATCGTCCTTGAGGTGTTGTTGCGTGATGACCTCCTCCCGCGCAGTCTCAGGCGTAAAACCTTTTTGTTCTATTTTATTGCCGGCCAAGACTGCCGCGATCACATTATTATTTTTTGTGATACCAATGAGTACATGTTCCATATAATTCCGTTTAAGACGTACCTTAAGGAGCTCTTCGCCATCAACTGTTTCAAATTTATATTCGCCTTCATTGTCTACGGTATCTTTGCCTAAAGCGGCAACGTCAACATACTTCCAACGTTTAAGCGCTTTTAAGACGTATGAGCGATCATATTCTTTAAGCGGAACTGAGGTGATCTCTCCATTAAGCGCATCTCTGACCAAAACCCGATCTAATGGTTGGCCATTGACCATAAGATCCTTATCAGGCAATCCTTGATACAATTCTCGCGCCCCGAGCGCCGCGCCATAGCTCGATGTGGTGATCTTTTTAATTTCGTCATATGTATCCGTCTGAGTTTGCGGAAATCGAAAAAGGTGAAAAAGGTCATCGAAATCGTTAGCGAGATCTTGTATCGGAATGCGATCCCCCTTGACGAGCAATTGCTGCCCATATATGGCATATTCGATATCTCCCGCGATATCATTCGCCGCGATCTGTTCAACTCCTGCTCTATACACCGCGTCATGATCCTCACCAAAAGCAAATGTAAGCCGCTCCGCGCGCACTTCTTTTGGTTTATCTTGTGTAGCCTTCATCACGACAAAACAGGTATATTCTCTTTCAGTCTCAACAGGCTCCGACCTCCGGCATAAAAGCCTTCTGGTAGCGCCGTCATACAGCACAAAGTGATCATTAAAGAACAAATTGCCGTTTAAGATCGTGGCCACAGATGAGTATTGAGGGTCCGATTCAGTTGAACCGACCAAAGAAGTAAGCGGCGATTTTATGAACTTCTGTTCCTCTTTACTCTGCTCTTCATCTAAAAGTTTCCCTTGTTTATAGAACTGAAGTTTATTCCCAAGCTTTCGATCGACATCATATTTTCTATTGGCCGCTACATTCACTGCGACTTTGATATCGGTCTTTTGAGGATCAAAGGATTCGACCCTTATGAGTGGATTGGTATTAATGGCTTCGGAAGGGCTGGTAATAACATTGTTGTTTTCCGTTGAGTCGGAAAGCTTCTTCTTGATGTCGCGGTTCTTAAACCGCGTAGCCAGTGTTGCCCGGCCAAGAACATCGGCATTGACAGTCTGCGGCATGCCTACAAAGCACACTATCAGCGCCACAGATACTATGCGTACAAATCTATTCTTGTGTAGAAATATAGAAGCCATAGAAACTGCCTTTTGGTAACAAATAAACAGTGCCTATTGATACTAAATAAAGTATGACCGATGGAAACTATGATCGAGAGAAATTTCGATAACAGATGCTTTGTCTAAAATATAACATATCCTATTGGCATTACAAGACTTGCAGAGTTTTTCGTGATGTTTATAAAGATGCTTAAATGATTGAATTTGCGGTAGTTATAAAAACATCATGTTGAATGGGGATTATTTTGAACGTAATTGCGAATAGTGTTCAGTTCATCGAGGTTGCGGATCACACGATCATGAAATGAACGTTGCCATTGAAATGCATTATTGTTATGGTCACGATGAATGATACGTGAAACCGATGATTTGTAAGCATGAATGATTTTTGACAGCGTCATTTTGGTGCGATCGGTACATGTATTCCCGGCCCCAAGACGTAATATCCCGTGAACATGATCCGGCATGATCACATATTCATAACACGAAATATTATCAAAATGTGCCGGTAATCGATCGCCAACAGCGGTCCGCAATATCCCCATACGCGTTTAACCGCATAATACCATCGTTAATATCGCCAAACCACGGTTGATCGCACTTGGTTTTAATGGTAACAAAATATAACCCCGGTTGTGCATAATCGTGTTTGTTGGATCTGTTTGATTTTCTCCATCGCATACGCGATACATATATGTATATTTTATGGTTTATTGTATGTATGTGTGTGTAGGGGCCGCAGATCTGCGGCCCCTACATACGCGGTTTTGCACCCCATACGCGGTTTTGCACCCCATATACGGTATTAATCGCATTTTTGGGCCGCACATGTGTGGCCCCTACAAACTTTACGCTGCGACCGCGAACAATTCGTTGAACTTCTTCGCCTTAGCAAGCTGCTTCTTGAAGACCTCAACCAGGCGTTTTGACATTTCACCGCTCATCGTAAGTTTCGTTTTTTCAACCCGACGATCGGCGACTCCCTCGGCGACCATCTTAACGACACGCATACCTTGCACATCAAGCGTCGGCGCCTGCTCGAATCGATACACCATCATATCGTCGTCTTTGGCGCTGCTGAAGAACTCAACATCCTCGGCTTCAGGTAACGCCGCATTATTATCTATCCCGGCATAATACATCCCCTCACGCGCCAGACTATCGTCCTTATCCATTAACACATTGACCGCATCCGCCTCGATCAAGGCCGTTATATCAAGCATGAATGAACGATTTGATGCGATCTCGATCGAACTGAAAAATCTCTCTAAAGCCTCATCCGATATATCAGGCTGTCCGTTCTTCATAATGGCTTCAAGTATACGTCTTGAAGTTTCTTCGTTATACTTACCTGAGAAAATAGTGACCTTGGCTGTAGCGCTCGACCATTTCATCGTATTTCCGACAGCCGCAACAAAGTCCTTAAGCCCTTGCACCTTTTTATCAAGCAACACGTTATTATTGGTCGCAGGAATAACGATCGTATCCTTACCGATCGTCACGCCGTGATCAGGCAGCAGCGTATCAAGGTTCACTATGAAATTAAACTGCTTCGACTCCGGCACAGGCGTTACTACCTGCTCTTCAACAACAGTTACTTTACCGGCTCTTACCGGTTCAGTCACTGTCGGTGCTGTTATGTTAAACAACGTATTGAACGCAAATGCCGCACCTTGCGTTGCCAGGAAGATACCCGTGTCTTTCTCGATCATGTACGCATCACGCGCTTCCTTCATCAGCGTTGTCAAATAGCCGTCGAAGATGCCCGTCATAAAGGCGCCCAGAGCGTCAGCATAAAGCATCGTATTAAACCGTTGCACCGTAAACTGCGGATTTATGTCGCGCACGTAGTCGATGATCGTGTTCCTCCGTAATGTATCACCCGCAATACGCCATTCGCCTGTATCATCCGTCTTATACGCAAAGGTGACCTCGATAAGCCGTCTTAGGGCTTTAAAGTCGATCCGCGTATTGTCCGATGAGAGATAATCCCGCAGCCCAGTGACCGCATTCCTGAACGCCGCTGCACCTTCGAGCCGATACACATCCTTTAATTCAGCCCGCAAATATTCCATTTCTACGGTCGCAATGAACGCTTCCGTGGTAAACGCATCGATCTGTTTACCAGAATCAATATAGATCCATTTGTGGACGAGTTCATGCAGTATTTCGGCCCGTAAGAGATACGGATTCGCAAAGATATCGATATCTATATCGATATACATTGTACCTGCTTCCTGATAAAATCGGGCTCCACGTTTATTAGAAAGGTTATTGAATACCCTGACCTCGACGTCATTTATGAAGGGTTTGAATTTCGGGAACTGCTCCATAAGCTTGTACAGTGCATTCTTGACCATTGTTTGTGCATTCTGGAACTCTCTGCGTGAGAGGACCCCGCGATCGCTCCACACATTGTTCTTCCCAATGAACAAGAGCTCTTCCGCCCCCTTTGGTTCCTCCATTACAAGCTGTGACTCGTCAACTGCTCTATCCTCATTTCCCTCACGCTGTTGTAGTGCCCTCATAAGATTTTCATTCAGTATAGTCAAGGCTAAATACACTGATTCATACAATTTCCTTGCTTGATTATAGTTAGCATCATTGAACTCGTTATCAGCTTTAATCAAAGCATCTTCAACATCTTTTTTATAATTTATATCAGGGTTAAGATAAACCTTTCCATCATCAAATTTAGACATGTTTGAAATAAATTTTTCAAACATCATGTACGTTTTAGCCTTACTATTAATTGCCTCAATACCCTCGCTTTGTTTTTTGAAAAACTTAATAGTTTCCTTCTCATTCGCAGCATCTAGGAAACCGGGAGCTTTACTGAAAACAAGATCCCTGATCACCACATAATCTCTCGTCACAATGTCATTGTGCTCTTTCTTTTGTAAATCATTCTGACGAGCGTTGCATTCGCTCATCGTACTACTTAATTTAATGAACTCCGTAATAATACGGAGGTTTTTCATTAACACATCCAAAGTGGTGCGTGCATCTGAATATCTGTTTTGGCGCATAGACGACTTAACCATTTCTAGCAATCTTAGTACATCATTTTCATCTAATGCTTTATTAAGATCTCTTAAATCGCTTTTTTTAACTTCCTTTTGCTTTCTTGTATCGTTATATTTACGCAACAAATCAAGAGTATCATTATATTTAATTAGGGCATCTATCGCATCTTGGGCTTTACGGAACTGCTGTATTGAATCGCCAAATCCCTCTTTTACGAGCAACTTATTGGCTGATTTAAATAATGTAGCAACAGTCGTATTATAATGATCGATCATAAAACTTTCTTCGTCTGACCTTTCAGTTTCATTCTTTCCTCTTACCTCAGTCGTATAATTTAAATATGTCTTCATCATCGACTTTGTTTTAAGTTTCTCAAACAAGGCAATAACTTTATCTATTGTCAACGTAGCATTTTCTTTAGCTTTAAGCAATAAAGCCGACACATATTCCTGGTCTGATAATTGCATAACACTCTTACCATCTAATAGCATATCGTCCTCGACTTTCAAACCCTCCTTCTCGAGATATTCTTTCATAAAATACTCTTGCTCATTATACGCAGCATTTATTTCCGCATTCAACTTTAGGCTATTTTCGAAAAGCTCTTTATACAACTTATTAGATGCTTCGTATAGACCTTTTCCACTCTTTTCATTCGCTTCTTCTATTTTCCTTTTGATCCCCCTGAATCTCTTATCGAACTCTCTTCTTTTCATGTCAATCGCAATACCATTGATCCTCTTGCTCATTTCATCAGTAAGTAAACTATTCACACTCCATCTGTGGAAATCATTAAGGATCTCAATATTCTCAGGTAATAGCATTACGATCTGTATTTCGGCCTCTTCGAATTCCCAAAGCATAATGCGCAATCTTTCGAAAGAAGTCTTTTCTTTCTTATTTAATAAATGCTCTTTCTTATATTTTTCTACAAAATCTTTTACCTTCTTGAAATTGAACTGCCTTCTATACGGATGATCCTCGCCCAATGATCCTACCCACGTTACAAATGAGTCCCAATATTCATATTGCTCGCTATAATACTTCAGCCGTTCTATGGTCCTCTTTTCTTCCTTATAAAGGCTTTTTTCCTTATCTTTATCATTCTCAAATGCCACATTCGCCATCTGGTGGATCCGCCACGAAACACCATAATAAAAGCGTAGCTTCTCGGACGTGCTAAATATTATGTTTGATAAAACTCGGCTTAGCCACTTTTTGAAGGTTCCTTCGGGCCATGCGGGTGACATTACCTTATACTTTTCTACATCCTGAGCAATCTTATCATACTCGTTCTTCAAGACCTTCATAAAATCGTCATCATCTGTGCGCCCTGATTCTTTCTTATATTTATCAAATAGCGCTTTAAGGACCTTGAGATCGTTATCAAGTGCCTTTGTTTGTTCTACGGCAATGCCAAGATATTTCTCCTTATCAGCCATCAACTTAAATTTCCTTTTTTCGTCCTTTACTTTCTTTTTGGCATCGTTATAGCTCTCTTTCACCTTTTTAAATGCAACACGTGCGGCACCATCCTTCTTGTTATTTAACATATTAAACTGAGCCGCTATATATTCCTTGTATTTATTATCCAAATCTTTCTGAGCTTCAACATATGAATTATTACCAGTGAGAGCCGTTTCATACTTCACGATCTCATCTCTCAATGGTTTCGAATATTTCAAATATCGTGTCAGGCTCTCTATTTCCTTCCCAAGTTTATTTTTCTTCTCATGCTGAATATCCCCTGTGGCCGCAAGCTTCTCTTTCTTCCCTCTTAACTCATTCTCCTTAGTCTCATAATCCTGCTTGAACCCTGTTATCGATTTGATAATTTTTTCATCGATCATGACCGATTTGTATTCTTTTTCATCCATTGAGGCCTTGAACTGTTCAAGCCTATCAAGCATACGGGATAGATTATTGATCTTAATGATCTTATTCCTTCGGTAATGGACCGAACCTGTATCATCCGCATTTTTGCCGTCAAGTTCTGCTATATCTTTAACATCCTCATACAATTCTGCGGCTGATACTAACTCATCTACTATAACTTTTTCATCGCTCGTTAAATCCTTCGTTGGGTCGATCTTTGATATTTTCGCGAATCTCTCACCAAGGGATTTGATATTACTGCGTATGGTATTATTCTCATTTAAAGCTTTATTGATCGTCTCTAATTTGTGATTGAATATAAGCATCTGATACAAATTATCTACAAACGTAGGTTGATTATTTTGCGTATACTCGGCATAGCTTTTCCTCTGATCAACATATTTTTTAATATCGTCCATTATCTTTTTGATCTTATCTGCAGATACAATGGCCCCGTAATCCTTCCTGACCGCATTATCTATATTTTTCTCGCTACTATCCTTGATCTGTCCATCTATCGACCTTTTTAGTTCACAAATATTCTTATAAACCTCTAGCATCTTTTTGAGTTTATGCGAAATACTGATCAAATGAGCGGGAACATCGCTCCTTTCTAATATCTTATAAACGTCATTCAGTTCTGAATAAAAGCCCTTTGTTTTGTCATCCGAGGCCGAGGCCAAACCTTTCATTATAAAGTTCTGTATAGAGATCAAGGCAAGGTATGGGTTCTTATCTTCATAATCGGTCACATCATCGATCGTCAGATACAACCATACCGCGACCGCTTTAGCGACCTGTGCCCTTGTCTCCCCGACTCTTTGGCCTAATGCTAAATAACTCTTAAATTCTTTTGAACCTTCCAGCTCGTTTATCAACTTAATATAAATATCTTTAAGCGCAGGGTCTCTTATCTGCTCTATTTTTGATCTAATTTCAAAGACCATCACTGGCACATTTATCTCGTTGAATAATATATTCACCTTCTCATTTAAGTTCTCAATTGACACTTCGATATCTTCCGAAATGATATAGTTATTATTTAAGACCCTAGACCATATCCCGATCAATGACTGTTTATATCCTTCCAATAACTCGGTCTGTTGATCATGCTTTTGATCTGATATTTCGATCATTTCATTGCCTGATAGAAGGATGTTTTGAATAAATACGATCTTTTTCGTAACAAGCAACAACCATTTATAATCAAGGTCATCGAGCCTGTTCATATAATACTGGTATCGTGCTTCAGGCCGATCATCACTTTCGAACTCTGATTCACGTTCAAATCCGATCTCGTTTTCGCTCATGAATTTCTTTAGCTCATTATAGAAATCAGCACCATTTATTTCGCCTTTCCACACCATCTCTTTAAAATCATTAAGCGATCGTGTTGCTCTCGCTTTGTCACTCCTTATATACATTTCATTTTCCTCCAACGCATCATTCACTTGCAACATTGTCTCATCGTCCTTAAAATAATCGATCTGTTTTTGCACTCGGTCGCTTTTCTTAAGGATGTCCGCGCAATATCCAAAGATCTCATCCATACTACTCCCTAGGTCTCCTGGAGTCGTATATGACCCTTTAAGCTGGAGAACATACATAATTTTATTAAGGATTGCCTGATGTTCATTAATATCAAAGTGAGCGGTTTTCTCAGCTGCACTGGATAGGGCATCTGAAATGAGTTTTACTTTTTCATTGTTCGAGAGGACCTTTTCCGGATCAGGGTCATCCCATCGCTTTTGTATGCCCCATCCGTAATGTGAGGCGATCGCATGCAGTGTTATTACAGCAAGAAGCGCCAGAGCTATAGCACTAAGCCATGGCAAGGAAAGCATAAAATGGACAATAGCAAGTATGCCAAAAAATACGACCGGAGGTGCTATCCGTTTCACGAATGGATGCGCGATCCCGACCAACGATACCTTCTTCCAATGCGGCTTTGATGGCCCCATGTAATCGAGTATGCCTTTTTCGATCGCCTTAAAATAATCGAGTTTTTCAAGCAATCCCTCCACATATTTATTGTCCTTGATCAAAGTATCCCTCTTGATGTCGCCTTTCATCGTTTCCAATAATTGCAATCTGCGGTATACGCTTATCGATCCCCAGTGAGTCTCGATATATGAATATTGCGACTCAAACATTATCCTGCGTATCTGACGTTGAATGTACTGGAAGAGCTTAAAATACTCGATATCAACAATGCCGTAATCACCATATGGTCTGCCATTGATAGTTCTTGCCTCTTCATCTATCTTAGCAAAGATAAGGTCCTTTTCTTCATCCGGTGTTTGCGCTATATCCCGGAATTTCATAAAGTTAAGATCTTTCTCCTCAAGAGAGGCAATATCCGTCATATCGACGAGTAAAAGCCGCAATTTTTCCCAATCATCTAATCTCCCTTGTTCATGGGGCTTAGCTCCGGGCATTTTGGTTATTGATATATCAAGTATATGCTCAGCACCGTTTTCAGGCGGGGCTCCTTGCAGATCAATATATTTTTGTTTCCAACGCTCATAAAGCCCGATCCTCGAAACAAATAAATTCGATCGATAATGCTTTTGCTTACCATACATCATAGTATAATAGGTAAGATATTCACCTATGACCCATGAAAAGATATAGATCAACCCACCGCGCCATAAAAGCACCGTATCGATATTAAACACTTGTACCAAACTAATGATGAGAATACCGTACACCCATGGCCGCAGCCACAATGTTGAAGGCTGACGGATACGCTGAGCATCATCTTTCGGATCGAACTGCGTCATGGTTATGATGTATTTGATCGGTGTTATAATGAGCCCTGCCATCATCAATACTATGATCAGGCCATGCATAGAACGGAATAAAATGCCCCATCCTACAGGCAATCCTGTGGCAAAAAACGCAAGATACAGGAACGCTGATGCCACATACAGTCCTATCCCGGACCATACCAAAGCCTTGCCAAACTTATTTATGTCTCCGAAATACACATCCCAAATAGAAAATCCCTTCGCCAAGGTATCCTCGATCTCTTTTGACGTATCGGCTGCAGATATCCATAGCGGTTTCTTGCCTTTAATGACCGTATACACCCCGACTAATATGGCATTTTGGACAAATAAAGGCCACATGAGGAGTTTCTGAGAGAAGAACGTTTCCTTAACTGAAAGTTTGAGACGTTTCGCGGTCAATGAAGTAATATCAAATATATTCCATCGTGTTTTTATATTAAGCTTTCTATATATCCAATCCCACCTTCTGGCAATCCACCCCGGTGCCGCAAGAACGGCAACGAACGTAATAAAACCCGGTATCCCGTACACGATAAGCGCGCGTATCATATAAAACATAAATGCTGATACACGATTGCCCAATAGATAATCCTGGATAGGGCTTATGAACGTAGCAATGGGTGTTTGAGCGATAAGGCCTACGAGCGGCTGCCACAAATACACACTAAGGAAATAAACCGCTACTGCTGCGGCAACAGCCATAAGCGTAAGTACTATTAAGTTCGTTAGCTGTTCACGGATAGGTTTTTTCTGGGCCTCACCGAATATCGCACCGACGGTCGCAGGTACGACCTTCGATAACGGTATCATGGTAAACATGACAAAGGCAAAGATAAGGGCTGAAAAGAGCGGATACGCAGCACCCATGATCCCTGAGGCAACGACCGCCGGCATACCGAAGAGTATTAACCAAATAAGGAACTGCTGCGGGCCGAGGATACCGCCTGTCACGATCTCCAGGTATTTACGCGACCCGGGCCGCAAGGTGCTCCGGTCATCCTCAACGCCCATGATATCATCGTACTTTTTATACCTAAATTCATTTTGTAAACGCTCAAGGTGTTGTTTACGTAAGATCAGTTTTTTATATTCATATAAACGTTGATCTTCAATCGTTTGTAATTTTGCTTTGATCGTACGCAATTCATCTTCAGTGGCCTTCTTTTCTTCTTCGCTCTCTAGCTTACGCAATTTCTCAGCTGTCAATTCCTTCTCTTTTGTGACTTGGTCGAATTGCTTTTCAAGCGGTTTTAACGATTCTCTTATGTTAATCTCTCCGCTTTGGATCTTACGTCTGATCTCTTCGGTGCTCATATTCTGAAAGCCCTCAAGCACACGGTTGATCCCGTCAAGCAGCTGGATCTGTTCCATCATGACCTCAAGAGCTGCGTCACGGTTCTCCCATTTCTTCCCCTTGAACCATGCGCCGAATACGGTATCAGCATGTAGTAATATGACGTCACCCGGCAGCCATCCCTGCGCACGTTTAATGACCGAATACATGTCGTTCGGATTGTCGCCGATTATCGTATTGAACTTTTCATCATCAAATGACTTTATAAGGCGCGCAAAGGTACGCAATGCTTCCCAGTGATCGTGACTACGCGCGATAAACAGCACCGATTGCTTAAAAAGTATATTTTTCGGATACAAGACATTATCCATGAACATCTTGCCCCAGGCCGATGATTCCTCGAAGATCTCATCATGGCGATATGCCACATAACGAAGCACGTCTTGGGCAAATGCCTGTTCTTCCACGTTCAAATTATATCCTCCGTTGGTGATCGCAATGAATTTCTGCCAAAGCCCAACCACCTCTTTTTTATGTTTACGGACATACGCAGAGGCTACGGAAACTGAGCTCTTTGTCGATCCGCGCAACATACGCTCTTCAGCATCGGTCTGTTCGAGGAACCTAAACTGCTGCTCAGCCCAAACACGCTGCGGCGACCCTATTCCGTTGGCTGATACTTGATCGACCTTCTCTCCTGTGTCTGCGTCAACAACCTTCTTCCTGTCAAACAAATATTCGTTTTGATCCCCTACGCTTATATGTAAAAAATCACCGATATACGCGATATCTTCGTCATTCGCGTTAGATACCGCCTTCCCGTACATACTGCCTTCTTTTTCTTCGGTCTGGATAAATTTGAACTGACCACGACCCGCAAGCTTCTTATAGATAACGATATCTTTCGTTTTATAATGGATAGAGTGTATATCCTTGTCATACACACCAAGATACTCATCATCATCATGTTTATTAACATCCCATAAATTACCTAACTCATCGACAAGGTACGTATCAGGCGATATACGAACACCGTCAAGCTTCCTGCAATACACACCCTCATCATCCATAAAAACTTCCTGCACAGTATAAAGCAAGGACCGCTTCCTAATATTTATAGTGCCGTTCCTGTCGGGCTTATCTTCTATATAGAACGTATTGGCATGTGCTAACCGCGAGTAGCGGAAAAGATCGCCTTTCTTAGCCATGGCGCCTGTGCCCTTCAAGCTGTGTGTTTGGTAGACCTTATCAGTTGACTCAATAGCGATCTGGTGCGGCATTACTCCGATAAAGTTAAACGAGAAGCCCGTAATATTCTCTACAAATGAAAGATAATGCCCCCCCGCCCCCGCACGATACCTCATTGAGAACCCATCACCACTATTAAGCACATATCCGTCTTGATACGGATATTCACCCTCTTTAATATCCGTTTTCGGATACCGCACTAAGCGTGCATGGTATTCGATATCTGCTAGTAATTTATCAAGCATAATACGCTTTGAGGTAAAGAGCTCGGAATTAAAATCGTAGATATTCCTAAGTTGTCGTATCATTTTCTCATAATCATCGACTGTTATGAACATAAGGTTCTCACGGCCGCTCTTCTTGATAACGAGTCCCGTTCCGTCATCCGTCCCATCGAAAACTCCATCCTCATCAAGCCGGTCCATCATTTTCTTATTAAATCCGGTCGCATAATACCCTCCTACCTCTCCCGCATTCGGATCAGGATTTTGATTCTTTGCAAATGTCCCTTCGCGTGCGATCACCTTACGCACACCCCAGCCACGAAACATTCCGCGTATATCATAAAGTGATACCATCCCCGACTTGAGGATCGATCCCTCATTCGTTTCAGAAAGACGTTTATTTTCCGTAATTGTTCGAAATTCCTCTCGCCCAAAAACCTTCATTTCCGCTAACGTCTTCATATCATCGTCTGAAAGTTCTTCCCCGACAATAAACTGTGGCATGGTAATCAGATCACCCCGGATATCAACAAATGCTTCACCGGCTTTTGCTAATAGTTGCGGCCCGGCTTGTATTTCCTGCTCCGTTTCACCAAGCATATCTTCATGATCACCTTGTGGAATGGCATTCTTGTAAACTCCGTGATAAAATTCGCGCCACACGATTTCGCCGTCTTCTTCGACATAATAATACGGCCTGTTAGATACCTCGAATTCACCGGATCTATTGACGAAGCCCACAACGCCATCATTATCAACAACTTCTCTATCGTAAAACACTCTCATAGTAGGATGGTCTTTCGGAAAACACATAAGCGGCTCTATCGGCATGAGGCGTCCGTCAAGCCCGAACCACGGGAAACTTGCTTCCTGCCACTCAACCGCAAAGAGCTCGTCTTTCTTTTCCTTATCGCTGATCGTTGAACCGATATATTGCGCTAATCCCTCGAACTGAGATACTTTTTCACCTTTGGCATTGAGCGGCGCAGTGACCGAACCGGGCCATGGCTGTATGTCACCTTCAATGACCTTCTGCCTACCGTCCTCTTTAAATTCAATAAAATCATTAGTACGTTCATCATAATTATAAAGCTCATACCGTGCCCATACATTACTGTACCCAACGTCTCTGTTATTTGGGCTGACAATATCAGTTATATGGCACATATAGGTCCGACGGGACCTGCCGGCCTCTTTATCTTCTTCATATACATTACCGTCCGTGTCGACCAGGAAATAATACGGGGACGGATGCAAAGGATCGATGATCTTTTTATCTGCAAGCACATTTTCTTTAGGGTCATAATCTTCGCGCTTTCCTTCGGCTATCATAGTGGTCGCTATTTCAAAGCGGACCCTCGGAAGCGGTTTACCGCTACGGTCAGTAACGATCTCGCCGGCAACTTTGCCGAATCCGCCCGGCCGCCTCAAATATCCTTCTTCATCGAATATATAATCTCCTTTGCGCGCAACTAAATACCCTTCATGATCATAGAGGTCACCGCCCGACTCAACACGGATAGAAGAATACGCGCTATCAGGCTCTATGGGGACTAAGCGCAAGTTGTCTTTGAAGGTAACATCATAATACCAAACACCATTGATACGCACATCAAAGGTCTCACGCGCGTACATTCCGTTCTTAAGCTCAAGATACGCGTAATAGTCCTCATCATTCATGACCTCTTCGTGCTTTGTAGGATCCCACGAAGCATCTTGGTCGTGCTTAAATACACGATAGGTACCGTCATTATTCGGCAACTTGCTCTTTAGTCTCTTAATACGCCAGTCATTCATACGTGACATGTAATGCATATGATAATTCGTACCATACGCAAAATACATCATACGGGCCTGATACGCTCTTTGCTTTGCGTTCAATGCTTTATAACGATTGTTAATAGGTAAACCAAAACCAAATATGTTCGCATTGTTGCGTTTTGAGATGATAACCCTATTTCTTCCCACATCACGACGGAGCCGTAAAAATCCGTTCATATGTTCTATAAGAGAACGCGCCTGCGTCGGATCTATCCTATGGTCACTCGAGAACACGGTATAAAATTCGTCAAAGGGATCATAATTCCCGAACTGATCTTTCTTCATGTTGGAACGGTAACTACTCTCCCAGATCCCTTCATACACCTGCGATCCATACGTGGATTCAGCAGCCGCAAGGTCAGAATTAAGGAACAAGGTGGTCTTAAGGTTCGGCGGAATGCGGCCCGTTACTTCGATCTGTTCATTGCCCTGGTAATCAAATGCCTGCTCTTTCTTGTGGTCTTTAAGGGACGAATGCCACAATAACACAAGCCGCGGCATATAATAAATGAGCGCTGTGATAGCAATGATCAGCACAGTAGCGCCAAGCGTTGTATTGAGGAACCATATATTCCCGAATAATTGCCCCGGATGGAAGACAGTAAGCAATGACGTAAACCAACCAATATTGCTCAACGGAGTAATATGAGCAGCCAAATTTACACATAAGGTCAGGAATCCATAATAAAGCCCCAGGGTGAACAGGTTGCGAAAGATATGCTTAACAAACGTTGCTATGATCGTATAAAGCAGGTTCACAACGTCCTTATTGATAAACCGGAAGATAAGTGTCGCGGCCGCGAGCACAATGCCGATACTTTGTGCCATGTCAGCCGTGACCAATGAATAGAGCAGGACCAAGATACCTAATAAGAACGCCTCATGAACAAGGCCATAGGTCGCGCCTTTAATGTAATTCCAGAAATCCTGAATGCGGATCCGCACATTGACGTTCGCCTCA
This sequence comes from Candidatus Omnitrophota bacterium, assembly GCA_016928875.1. GTDB lineage: Bacteria > Omnitrophota > Omnitrophia > JAHJGZ01 > JAFGJY01 > JAFGJY01. The sequence continues at coordinate 16,102 of JAFGJY010000034.1, forward strand.
AAAGCCTTATCGGTAGGCGTACGTTCCATATCACGTTCATCAGGAGTAATATAGCGCCCTGTTTTATTGAAGACAGGACTAAATATACCGAAGAACGTGGCAACCTGCCGCACAAATTCCTTTAAGCGATCAAGGAAGAAATATACAAGCGAAATAAAAGCAGCCCCTATCAATATGTTTGATAACAACTGATATTGTTCTATTATTTTTTGACTTATATTGATGAGCAATTCCAGATCCTGTCCGAGATGCACGTTGAGAAGAATTAAAATGATGATCGGAGCCATAAAGACAGTAAATTGCAACACCTTCAAGAAAAAGGCCCGTGTCGATGCCCTCTGCCATGCCTTTCTATCGATCGGCGCACCTTTTCTATCGTCCGGCTTGATCATCGCCAAACTCTGTGCGGTATCCGTATCGACTTTCCGGCTCATTCGCTGCAGATAGTTATAGACCGGCGTGTTATAAATAAAAAGATATCTCGTCCCGTGCCAAAAATAATACAAAGCGAGTGCAACAAGATAGAATATTGCGAACTGAAAGAGGTGAGGATCAAGAGCAAATGCCATCACGGCCCCTATACCTAAATACACTATTTGATGGACCACTCCTTTACGCAAACTGACGATCTGATGTGTCTTGGTCTTCTTAGAAAGCCTCTCAAAGCGGTCCGGTATCCAAAAACGGCGCTGTTCCTTCATTTTGAATTCACGGGTACTGTCATCAGTATCTTTCTTAGCGATGTTTTCTATATTTTTCTTAAAACGCCATTTATCATATCTTTTATTTATGAACCGTCCTACACTGATCGCTATACCGACCGTAAGCACAAAAGGCACAAATGTCGTAAATGCCACATAACTGCCAATGACGAACTGGAAGAAATATGCCGAGAAGGCGATCAGCGTGAGTACGATACCTGTGTTAAGTGCATGCACAAAACCGCGGGATACTATCTTACGTGCTTCATGCCACACATTTTGTCCTTTAACGTCATTTCGCCACCTGACGTATGTAATGCCCAGATTAACGAGCATACGTACGCCCCATACGATCCCCATATACATAAGGATGTCGCTGCCTATGCCTAGCGCGAAAGCGCTTTGAAGGAGTGGTCCAGCATGAAGAAACGCACTGCTAAATTGGTAAGAAACGATGAACATCGGCCCAAAAAGGAGGATATATACAAATAACTGCTGCAAGAATACCCATAACTGGTGCCATAACTGTTGCAAGAATACCCATAACTGTTGCAAGAATACCCACGCTTTATTAGGTTCTTTAGGTCCCGCGCGTGCCTCAACTTCTCCTATGCCGGCAGTTGTCCCCTTACCACCATCATCGGTTGAAGCGATCGTACCCGTTTCATCGGCTTTCGTAGGCTTCTCCGCTTCATCCCTAGCATCTCCTTTACCCTCTTTATCACGTGGCCGTCCATCGCCAGGCTGTTTTTTGATCTTATCTTTAACAAAGCGTGAGACCTTCTTTTGCTTACGCAAGATCCACTGGAAGATCAGCAATAAACCGGCAACTAAAGCAAGCACCTGAGTCGCATATTTCTTGAAACCCGAAACAAAACCTCTCAAAGGCTGTTCGATCTTTTCTACAATATTCTGGCCTGCTCGTTCTTCGTAGGCACGCAGCATCTCCGCACCTTCTGCGCGTTGTTCATTAAAGTATTTAAAATAATTTACGAGCAGTTGCTTTTCAGTATCGTTGAGTGTGACTATATTATTTATGCCGAGCTCACTCCCCAGCTGACCCGTAACCTTACGTGCGAGATCTTGCATAATGTTCTTGCCTAACACATTGAAGTGGTCTTTCTTTATTACAGTAGCAGAGTACGTATCATAAAGTGTTTGAGCAGACGAGAAATATGGCGTACTGCTCATGCCTGAATCATACCCTTCGTCTATAAATACGAGCAATGCCTCGATATCGATCTCTGCTGTACTGACCTGAAGATATCCCGCCATCGTATCAAGGAGCGCCGGTAATTGCCGCATTAAATACAGCGCTTTCGGTACATCCGCTACTTTCGCGCGCCCCGGCCTGTCGGCTGATTGATAGAGCACATAATAAACGACATCGTCAACAACTTTATCAAAACCGTCAAAGGTCGCGCCTTTGTCTTCTTTGAATCCCGACATAGCCGTAACGTAATTCTTTAACAGTGTCTTTTCCGCTTCCGTTAACGGCGCCTTCGCTATCATCTTTCGAATAATGAGCGGCACCGCAGCATCGACTGTTTGCGTCTTCATGCCTTCCGGCAGAACTGTGATCTCCGGAACACGTACGATACCCTTATACACCATGTAGATCGCATCTATTGAGAAATCGCCTGCCTTCATATCGAAGATACGCGCTATTTCTTCGCGAATGGCGAACATGGCCCGATATGCCTCAAACGTACTATCGATCTCCGCCTGCGTAGCGTTAGCCGCTGCTATCTGCTCGCGGAAATATACCGTAAACATGTTCTTGGCAAATTGGTCATACTCACCTTCCTGCCCTTCATACATCTTCAAGAAATCCTCGAGCGCCTTGTTGAATTCGCGCGATTGCGCCTCAAGGTATATCCCTTTCGCACTGCGCGGATTGTTCTCGATCCCGTATAACGAATACTGCGTTTGCGGAAATACTTCTTGCGCTATTTCAAGGATACCGATCTGTCCCCGCTCATCCCTGTGGTCAAAATACGCGAGAGCTTGCATATCCTGCTCATCGAACTCCTTCGCATATTTCAAGCGGCCTTCCTGTATATTGATGATCTTCCGCAGTACCGGCGGCATATCATCGGTCTTCGCCCGTGCGACCTTAAGATCACGGCGAACCGTTTCCTTTTTCTGCCAGATACCGTATACCTTGTGCTCAAGCAATTCTAACGGCATATTCTTATCAAGCATCCTCACTGCCAGTGATCTTGTGAATTCTGCGGCTTTGATCTTATTTACCTTAGAGACTGCCCAGCCTGTATCATCATAATATGTGCGGTATTCTTCGAGACCGATCCATTCACCTGCTTCGTCATAGTGCTTTGAATACAGTATAGAATGTACCTTGTTCGCGTAAAACTCGATTATCTGTTTCTCTAATGTATTGATCGCATTTGTCAATGACTCGCCTTCGCTTATTTTGATCATATGCAGCAATGGATCTATTTCAGGATACTGATCGATCATGTAGTCATACTTGTTCATGGCTTCGCTGAGCATAACAAGATAGGGACGGGCATCCTCGTCAGCTCGCAACATAGTATCTAATTGCGCATATACGCTGCTAATCTCAGAAACAACATCCTTTTTATCTTGTGCTGCGGTTGCGCCCTCTAAAGCATTTAAGATATCATCGATCCGAGCGATCATCTGTGCATTAGCGCCATCTACTCCAATATAATTCCGCATATCTTCTAACGATGCTTTCAGCATGTTCTTGTCGGCATTGTAAACCGATGAAAGGATATCCAGTATCAATCTGACGTCATTCGCCGTATTATTGGCATCTAATTCCTTCATCTTTTGTACGAGACGATATATACGCGTCTCAGGCAGCTCGTCAACCGTTATCCCTGCAAAATTGACCCTGAAGATTGTAGCCATGGCATCAAGAGATTGGCTCGCGAGGTATTTTTTCATCTCGAGCGAAAGCGAATCGAAGTCGATACCTTCCCCGATCACATCCGTCATGAGACGATCACGGTATTTCATTGACTCTTCGATCACCTTGTCAAAACGGCTCATATCCAAGACATACTCTTTCACATATTTACCCTCAACGATATTGCCCTGCGCATCGATCATTTGCAGTATTTCGGCTTTGTACGTAATAACCCCCTGACTGAAAAGCTGTCCAACGATACCGGAAAGCACGCCGTCCTGTTCGACCTTTTTACGGATAAGCTTGTTGCGAGCATCGATCGACGGGACATCGTCGCTATAGGCCGGTATAATGATCTCTTCGATAAGCCCTAACCGTTCAAATGAACGCTTTACATGCTGCAGCACGCTTGTTTCTTGTTGTAATTCGCCGGGCAATGTTGTTGCAACATCGCGTCGGCCTAAATAATACATTAAACGCCCACGCTCATCAGAGTTAACACGGGTAACCTCATCGTCATTGCGGCTGCTGTGCAGCGAAACATATCCAACGCGGATCAGATCGGTCAGTATCTGTAATTCGCCGATCAAAGAAGCCATTTGTTGTTCGTTCTGTGCGCTAATAACTACATCTTCTCTTCGTTCATAGCGGTCCGTCGTCGTGTTCAAAATATAATATTTGTTAAATAAAGGATGCTTAAGAGCCTCATCGCCCATTATCCTTTGCCGTTTCTTCGATATGACCTGCGGCAAAACATACATGTCCCGGCCCACGCGATATTCACGCTCATTCTCAACCTGATAGACCAAAATGTAGCTCACGGCATCTTCCACGGAATACCCCTGGGTCATGATCAGGCTCACGATAGTACTGACCGTATACGGCTTGATCTCATTCGGTGTTGTCGTGCGGGTAGCATTACGCGTGATATTATCGAAGAATTGCGTTATATTAAGGCCGTCCCTCATCTGCACATCATAATAATAACTGTCCATCCGCGCACGTATATCGCCAAAAATACCCAACTCTTCAAGCTCAGCCCTTCTTGACCAAACCTCTCGTAGGACTTTTACTTTGTAGTCATTCTGCAATCTGAGCCACATCTCGGAAAAAGCTTGCGGCGTTTCCTCACGGCCGTCCCTTTTCGTCAACTCAGCAAGCGTGTTCATCAACCTGACCTCGCGGTCATGGATCTTGTCCTTAGAGCGATTTTCACGATACCGGCCGTTCAACTCTGCAAGCAGGGTCTCGTTATCCATCTTTCTGTTCTCTTCACTGATGCGCCATTGTTCTGATAATGTCAGATAATAATCGGCAGCATACCGCACAGTGTTATCACGTATCGCTCCCTCTATAAAACTCTGTATATCCGGAGAACGCACATCTTGGCCACGTTCCTTGGCAACGGTGATCAACAATCTTTCTGTAGCTTTCTGAAAACCGCTCAAGTCTTCTGTTATTTCCTGGAGTTTCTGCTCCCATTCATCGGGTTGATAATGTGCCTCAACGGCTTTTCGGAACATCTGGTTGATCAATATAAATATTTCTTCAGCAGGTAATTCTTCCGTTTCATTGCGATACTTCGATGCAATAGCACGAAAGTCTTCAGCTAAAACACCCAGGTTCTTATCCAAGTGAGAAATGGTCACCTTGCGCAGATCTCGTTCGAATCTCCATTTTTTCATACCGCCCGCGCCCCATGTCTTATCAAATTGTTCCGGCAGAAAATACGCGATCGCCATGGGATCAAGGTCTTTACCAACCAATATCAAGTATTGCGTTAAGACATAGGTGCGGCGCTCAAAATAATCCTTAAGCCACGCCGATAGCTCTTCACGTTCCAAGTACCCCAGATCATAGACCTGTTCGTACAATTTCTCTACCAGCCCCGAAACTTGCCCTTCGGTCAGTTTAAATATCCTGCGGTCAAAGAACGCCTGCTGTTCATTAAACTTCTCTTGCACGTCTTTATTCTTAGCGATCATCTCGAGCTGCGCATCTTCGAGCGCCAACATTTCCTCTTTAAGGCGGATCATGTCCTCATAATATTGGCGGGTACCGGCCCTGAACGCTTCTTCGTAGCCTTCCTCGCCTTCTTCGATATCCAAAGTGTTCTTGATCCGCTGTATCGACTTTTCGTTCGTTTGTGAACGCGTCAAAAGCTCTCCGATACGGCCCGTATTATTGTAATTGAACAAGGCATCGGTAATGATCATGTGCAAAAGCATGGTGTGGGAATCACTATCAGCCTCGTCAAACACTTTACCCGTCACCAATTCATAATATTCCGTATATTCGCCCTGATAGACATAGCGCGCGATATCATATGCAGAAGGAGCGATCTTTTCATTGTCTTTTGAGATCGTGGTATTTGCGGTCGTAAGTTCAACGATGATAGTCTCGACATATTTGTTTATAATGGCCTTATTGATCACATCCCGTGCATCTTGCGTAATGAGCCGTTTCTCGATGAGCATAACAACGAGATCATATCCTGTATCCTCAGTCCCTGTCCGCTGAATGTAACGTACCAGGTCGCCATCAAATATCTTGGATGCCAATTCACCGCACATTGCATCCGTTACAGGCTCTGCCTTAGCGACCCCATAGGCATCACATAGATAATTTATAATAACAGCATCTATTACCTTATATTCGTTCTCCAACTGATTGATGACCGTCTCGGTGCGTTTATACCTGTTCATCGCGGCATCGAACCACATTGAATATTCGAAATCACGCTCTAGGTAGCGATCGACATAATTCACAAGATCATCCGGTGTGAAATGGCGCGATAATTCATCTTCTTTGGTGAACGGACTATGCTCACCGTAAAATGTCGCGTCTCCCGTTGAAAGCCGCTTGCGGTTCTTGTCGATCTCGACAAAGCGCATCTCTTTGAGATTCTCATCTGAAGTCTTCTTGTAGAACTTTCTCATCTGCCTAAAGTCAGCATTAAATATTCTTTTAAATAAACATTTCATCTCGTACAATATCCGCCCCAAGAACGTTCTCGGCTGTGTCGGCCTTGCCTCTTCATATGCATTATTACGTTCTTTAACATACTCGATCATCTGTCTGCGCAAAACAAGGTCATCGGCAATCTTCTTTTCCTGATATTGCTCGATCCGGTTCACAATGCTGAAATACTGGTTGACCTTAGCAAACGCATTGGTAACCATAAGGTCGCCAACAGACTTACTTACGTCGCCGCTTTTGTAATTATCCTGTAAATAAATTCGGTCAAAGGTATCGAGCGTTAACTCGTTATACAACGCTCTCAGCTCTTTTACTACGCTACGATGTTCGTCCGTTTCCCCCAAACTAAAGACAGCCGTGTCAAGCTTGAGCTCTTCTACATTCTGCCCGTTTTCTTCGGGTAATGCCTCAATGGCTGATATCAGCTGATTGATGAAGTACTTTATCTGGAAATACTGTCCCATGAGCCGCTGATAGTGTTCATCATCAGGCGTACCAAGACGGTCTGCGGTTTTGATCGTATTAAGGTTCCTGAGGAACGTAAACTGTAAATCGTTGAATTGCTCAATTATGTTCCGAATGTTACGCCAATACGGCGAAATGGTCGTTACTTCTTTGACAACGTCTGCTATCTCGCCTTCAACCGTTATATCCTTCATGGCCCGTTCAAGGTGGGTAACATTTGTTTGCATGACGGAATTCACATATATCACCGCGAGCAAGCTCACTTTATACGCATCCTCATCGTTTTGGGTAATCACATCGAACTCGGCCAAAACGTCCTGTCGCCGTTCATGAGCAGCGACAACGTTTTGTTTAGCCTCATCATTACTAAAGACAAGCAACAAGAGCTCCTTGGCCGTATCAAGATCAAGCGCCCTGAGAGCCTTATAAAGCGCTTCTTTATGCTCATTACTGACCACAACACCTGCCGCAAGAATCTCTTCGGCTGTCTCTAATAAGTTCAACAGATCACTTGCTAAGTCCTCGCGCGGCGTTTCGATCGTCAATCCTTCTTTGTGCTCAAGGTAACGTGCCACTTCGATCTTTTTCACCTCGGAAAGTCCGATATTCTTTGCGATCGTTTCGATCGACATAAGGACGCGGCCTTTCTCGTCTACGGCATTAACACCCTTTAAATAATCGTCCTCGGACGTGATCACATAGCGCCCTTCCGGGTTCTTCTCCGCGTCATAGATCTGACGCCGGTATATGCTGATGGTGGCAGGCTCAAGAGACCTAAAATGTTTGGTAAAATAATGCCGTATATACGCTTCCTGCTCTAACGCAAGTTTGATATCGTCATAATTCCGGATGCCTTCTTTCCACAACCGGCGCAGGTCGTTCTGGACAACGATCGAACGATAGAACGCGGCAAATTCATCGGTCTTCACCTTCTCGCGCAGATACCTATCGAACATTTCTTGTGTTTTGTTCCCTTCCTCCGACACCGCATCAAGTGTCCATCCATTGATGAATGTGATCGCAGCATCTCTCTCGGCATCCGTAACGAACAATGTTATATTTCTGATCAATATTTCTTTATACTTAGCGAGCGTTTCATCATCTATCATAGGTTCGGATGTATCGCTTGTTTGCTCGCCCATAGCTGCCGTGAAATATCCGTCTATATTCCGCGCGAACGTGCGATAGCCACCGTCTTCTTTCACACGGTTGACATTATTCTCGCCGGCCGGCTGCCAGTCATTGACGAAGGCAACCAGCGATTCATCCCACATACGGGCATCCTTGATATTCTGCAGCATTGATTGCTTTAAGGCCTCGAGATAATAAAGGTCCTTTTCACCCTCGTATTGCCAGCCATACGGCTTAAACGTCATATAGCGCTCATTACCGATAACGCCTTGATTGACAAGTTCTACATCGATGCGTAAATATGAATCAAGCCATGAGGATACCTGTTGTTCTGACAACCGCATCTGTTCTGCATAGTTAGGCCCTGGGTTGAGATTACCGTTAATCATCATGTCTTCAAGGAAGAGCGTTAAATAGGATTGCGCAACACCGCGTACATACCATGAACGGTCACGTTGTGAAACGGCAAAAAGATCCTGGCGTTCCTGCGGGCTAAGTTCTTCACCGCTAAAATTAGCGATGACGCGGTTCTTTAGGAAGTTATTGCGATCGGTGATCGCACTCAATTCACGGTCCGTGGTAGTAATGAGCCCTCGTTTATCAAGTTCATCGATCATGAACTGTAATAAGTGAGCAAAGGCTTGTGAAGAAATATAATACCGATCCAATCCCACGTTCTGGAAGACCTTGGCAAGCGACATACTTTGTGCGCCGAACTGCTCGGTCAACCTACTTGCTCCACGAGCGATCTTGAACTCTTCTATAGACCCCGTACCGCCGCGCGCGATATAATCTGCATATGCACGGCTGATCTCGTCTTCGTTATCCAATTCCTCTGACTCTGAAGAAGCCCCGCTAAAATACGGCGCTTTCTCAACAGCACTCTTGTAGTTATTGATCGTGTTGCCTATCGCATTCTTGACCCTCGAATCTAATTCCTGGCTCTTTATGCTCCGTAATTTGATCGTCGGTTTCTGGATCGTCGTATCCTGCGGCGTTACAGGCTGCTGGTCCTGATCTTCATCCTGCATGATCACGACAGGTTGTGTTTCATAGGCGGTTATGGTCCCCTGCATTTCCGGGTAGATATACTCATCAAATGCCGCAGCATACGCCGCTTCGTCCGCATATACCCCGCCCACATAATTATCCAGGCTTGCAAGCAGCGGCCCACCCGGGTTAGCCTGTCTAAATGCGATCAGATCACGACGCATCCGGTCCCTATCATATACAATATCGAGCCTATCGTTGATCGCCAATTCCCTAAACCACCGCTTAATAATGTATTCCCGATCGATCGGCGTCAGGCCGTAATTTTCCAATTGCATCCGGTCAACAACAGATTCAAAGGCAAAGACGAGTCGATCATCGTCATCCATGATCTTAAAGGGCACATGACCTGTCGTCGATGCCTGTACCTGTTCTGTTGAAAACTCCAGATGCGTGATGATGATCTTGCCCTCTGATCTTTTGGCTGTCTTCTGGTCACTGAGAATATCGATCTGATCTATAATGCCTAAAAGTTTCATCTCATTGAGAGGTATCTGGATCATATCGGCACCACGCGTGATCGTGACCTCATACACAGGCAGATCTTTTCGCTTGAATTGAACAATAAAGCCATCAACGGTCGTTTGAGCCCAATCGATCCCGATCTTAACACTCTTATACCCCGAGAGGTTCGTCTTAACGATTTTTCCCCAGAATCCACTCTTAATGTCCCCTACCATACCTGCCAGGTCAAGCTCAAGGCGTGTCTGATCAGCCGATAATGTGGCATTATTCCGCATGATATTAGCCGTGTTGGTATAGTCTGTCGTAAAAGCACCGTATTTAATGAATTCTAATCTATCTACCTGATCCTCATCCTGAACGCTTACCGACGGGATCGTCCTGCGGGACTTCGCTGTCTCGACCCTTGATAGTTCCATTTTTCTGATATTCGCCGTTGAGAAATCCCTCTGCAAATAATGGTCCATCCACTGTATCATGTTCATCCCGACATTAAAGGTAGTGATCGACCTATTACCTCTAAAGGCAGTCTCATTCATCAAACTTTCCATATATCCCGATAACGGTGTATTCCCCGTAAGATCTTGTTTGTAGTTATAAAGGGCTATCATCTCAATGATGGAATCAAATGAATAGACAACTTGGTTCCATGGCTGCGAGGAAGATGTGTCGTTGTGCATACCGGTAAGATTGTTCATTACCGCCTGCGGCATGAAACGCATGAGGAGCGCTGACGCATAGGGGGCTTCTTTCTGCTCGCCGCCCTGAAGGGGCACATACCCCGGAAGACCGAGGGTGGGTTCGCCGTATTCATCGTATACGACCTGACCTGCGCTATTGACATAGCCTGTCGGCGCCCGTCCCCAATACGCCCGATTTTCTCGTGTCTTTAGATCAAGGCTAGCTTCACCGTAATTCATCGCACTCTTTACGAAATACGGCGAATATTGCATCAAGCCCAAGAGCTCATACGGCAACATATGTTCGAACGATGTGCCGCCTTTTGACCCCAGGATCGGAATGATCGAACCATCAGCCTTCTCAAAATGAAGCACGTTCTTTTGCGCGCGCACGAATGCGTCATACGGTACACCGTCAAAAAGAACACCGAGCATAATGGCTGTCAAAGCTTCGGAATTGAGGTTCCCATAATTGTCTCGTGACCATTCGCCGTTCTTATACGCTAAATTAAGCAACTGTGAACCATCCGCACCGCGTGCGAAGAAAAATCGCATGTCGATCGACTGCGCAAGCGCGAAACAACGGTCCGCGAGTGCATTATTACCAAGAGTTTCGCGCGCATATTGGCCTGCGATCAATAAACCGGCTTTTAAATTACCGCAATCAACGGCCGATATTTCTCCATCACCCGATGGCACCCAAGCACCTGCCGCATTGACGCTGTAGAAACGATACGGCATACCACTTACGCCCTTCGGCATTCTTTCAAGGGCTGAGACCTGTCTCTCTAATGTTGCCGAAACATCCTTCCCCTGCATAATGGTCATAAGCAAACTCATGCCGAAGTTAGAAATGGTCGAACGCTTTTCGGCAGGTGTCTGAACCGTTCCGTTCCTGATCAAAGCAAAATCATAATACAATCCGCTCGGTTCATGGCGCAACGCGTTCAACTGCTGCTCTATCTTGCCTGACTGTTCATCGATGAACCTGATCTGCTCGGCCTTCTCGATATCTGTCACTTCATACGTCGGTTTCACTACGTTCTGTGGGACCGGAGCTTCGAAGACCTCATCATATTCACCGCGCGGTGCGAACAACGCTTGATACTGCCGATCACGATAGATCTCTTCATTAACGGCGTACAATATCGTCATAGGCAAGCTGCCCTCAAAGATCCACGACGGATCATTCGTATACACATCCTCCATCGTCTTTGTGACCGCCGCTAGCAGATCCTCCGGGCTCAGTCGCGCTATATTCTTAATGTCGAGAGCCATAGCTAGTTCCCGGTCCGTGACCCCACGTCTATGGAGAGAATAAAGCTCGACCTCAACCATAGTTTTCACCCAATATTTGAACAATGGATCGTCAATAATGACGCCGACTGAACGAAGGCCGGCACTGATCGCGGCCTTTTTCTGCTCCGGTGTCATTCCCTCGATATCAGGACGTAACTGATCGACGATCTCGCCCAATATCCCAATTTGTTCGCCCAACATCTCCGTACTAAAGGCTTTCATCGCGACCAGAAGTGCGGATGAAACACCTTCAGAATACCAGTTCGGTATGAACTCCATGTCCTTATCGAGCATTTCTTCGATCTCGTTTTCACTGATGATGTGGCCGCCCTTTCTGAGCTGGCGCTTGATCTCCGCAGTCGCTATCTTCTTCTTGAGTATAAATACCTCTGACGTTTTATCAGGCTGAAAAGTCTGTGCCGTCTTTATCTGCTCATTAATGATCGCGAGCCGATTAAGCGCGTATTGCGTCCCGTTCACCACCCCGAGGCCGAAGGCATAGTCGTCATTCTGTAAATAATCATAAACCAGCGGCAGTAAACCGAAAGCCTCCGACTGCCGGTACCAATTATGCATTACTGAACCGTTAAGGTCATCATTGAGGGCCGTTTTGATATCATCTTCAGTGAAATCAGGCCCTTCTTTGAACCCTTGTAATCCCAGCATGCGCTTCTTTGCATCGACCATTCGATCGAACGTAAAGCGATACCGCGGCGTTTCAGTGTTTATCGGGATCAGCATTCTCGGCTCGCCATTGACGTCCACATTCTGGCTCGTGACCATCATGATCGCGTTAATGATCTCAAGCTGCTGGGTGATATCCCCTTCAAGGCGCGCGTTGATAATGCCGTTCGAACACGCAAAATAAAGTGCTGAAAGCATGACCCCGCCGTCTTCGAAACGTTTCTTGATCTCTTCGGTCTTTGCATACTCTTCGCTCTCTTCAATGATCCCTTTCTTGACGAATTTCCGTGCGATCGAACGGGAAGCATAATCAATATCGAACGTAAAGAGCGGACTATTAACATCCACGATATTCCGCACCAAACCGGTCTCCTTGTCAACATCGACGGTCTCGACATAGGTATCAAAGAACGTATCAATATCGTCCTTCGCGGTAATATCTCCCATAGCGAGAGAGAGCGCAAAACTGAAATAGACCCCTTCAAGCATGAACTCGTTCTTCTTGTTCTCATCCTGATCGGTGTGTAATGATGCGACCTTTTGCCCGAATGTCATGCGTGTATTCGTTACCGGATCGAAATAAAGATCTTTATCAGCATCAACAATGATCCGGCGTTTGATAAGATCAGCGAGCATGAATTCGACCGCATCGCCGCGCGATCCTTCTTTGTACCTATCTGACGGCACGAGGAAATAATTGATCGTATCGGTGCCCTTGTACTGGCCGATCGCCTCCTTGACGTTCTTGTAGGCACTAAAGAACGGTATCAGGTCCGGCATGACTTGCAGTATCCCTTGCTCGAGCAGCGAGGCAGTGATCGCAAACCGCACGCCGCTCTTTGTCCATTCCATGGTATTAAAGAGCGCAACGATATTCGGATCCGTTTCAGCAACATCATGTCCCTTCTTCCTTAGTTCACTCACCTTTTCCTTGATCGCCATCTCACGGCTGAACCCAAAAAGCTTTGCATCTCGGTCCGGCAGGAAGAACGGCACATAGTTCTTGAGCTGGGTGTAAATATTGAAGAAGCCATCATGATCAGTGATATCTTCTTTAAGAAGCGCCTTGGTCATCGCGAAGATCTGCGCATCGATGTTCCATGAGACGTTCCTTCCATACAGATTGAGCATCGCATCGTATTCATATTTATACTCACCGGTCTTGACCTGGTCGAGCGTCAGATAGACGCCACGCTTGCGGTATTTGATTATGACCTTCTCAGCCGCCGCAAGTTCAACATCGAACCTGAATTGTTGGCTCGTCGTATCGACATCAAAGGCGTTCTTGTACCGCGTATTAATGGTCTTATAGAGTTCGATAAAATCGCCGACCTGCGATTCGGTGATCGCATCGGCCTGTATCGCTTCCTGAATGGCTTTGGCAAAGCTGAATGCCTTGGCCCTTGTGTACCACGCACTGTCACCGTTCATATACAGGTCTTGATAATACCTGAACTCGGCCCGGCGTTCGATCTGAGCATCGGTCAAATAGATACCGCGTCGCGCATAGATCTGCCAGGTACGTTCACGTGCCGCGTTCCGCGCGTCATAATAGAACATATTGTCTTTTACCACGGCGCCGAAAATATCTCCGTCCCTTAAGACCATCGAATAGATCCGCAAGAATTGGGCAACCGCGGTCCGTTTCAATATTATCTTCTCGGCCTTCGTCTTGCCGAGTGCATCCCAATAGGCGTCCATCTCAGCCGTAAAGGCCTCGAGTTCTTCGCCAAGCGACTGCGCGAATGACGCTTCGACACCGCGCTTAAAGTAATCTTCATACGCTTTCCAGTATAATTCCATCTTTTTCTCGTCATTAATACCGAACGCCTTGTCGAGTTGAGCATAGAACGTTTTCCATGCGGCTTCCGTCTTGGCGGCATCCGTCTTGGCGGTCCGTGCTGCTGTTTTATACCATCCCCAGATCAATTCATTTGACACGTTCTTGACCAGAGAATCGCGGTTCTGGATGGTGAGCGGTTGTTGTCGTACGGCACGCTGATCACGCTCGGACATGGCCATCGGTGCTTCGCTTAAACGATCTATGTCCTGGTTGAAGAGATATTTCTGGGTCGCGAGAAAATCCTTGAACCCTTCGAAGAACACCTCATCCTTTAAGAACAGATCGGGATAATCGGCCGCGAGGTTGACGTTCATCTCATCAAGGATGCCGCGGGATTCCATAGCACGTTGCAAATTATCGAACGCGAATGACAAGTCGTCGCCGACAGAGGTTGTGCTATTGACCGGATGATACTTCTTGAATATCACCGAATAGCCGCCGGACTTCACGACGATATCATCGGCATAGGCCGAAATAACGCCCATGCGATACAGTTCCCGGTCATGAAGGTTCTTGAAATATTCGATATCGCGCGTATCGGTAACCCATGTCGGCTGGGTGATCTTATATTTCTGATCGCCGACTGCGGACGTCGACAAGAAACCCGGTTTGCTGAAGCGGCTCATATCATCGATATATTGCCGTAACGAGAGGTTATATGCATCGCCGCTCGCTTTAAATTCAGACTCTAGTCCCGGCAATAGGCCTTTTTTATAGCGCTGGTGTATGTCGATCATGATATCAAGTTTAAGACTCGCTTCTTCAACGGTATTGCAGCCGCGGGCGACTTCACGCGCCAGATATTCGATCTGCGCGTCGTGCTTGACGTTCATGTCCGTTTGCAGGGTAAGCTCGAGCAATTTCTCGAGCTTATCGATCAACATCAGTTTCACGACGACCATTTGAATGTACTGATCGACGTCACCATAGAGTTTATTCGGATCCCCGCCTTTTCCGTCACCGATCATACGCGCGATCGCCATGATCTCATTAAAATCACGCGGATTATCCATTTCGTAATTATTGTTGGCTATATCAATGAAATCACGGTTCTCTCTGAGCTCGCCCGCGATCTCGACCGTATTCAGAAAATCTTCAACAGTAGCATACGGAGCCCCAATGGCCGCGATGTCCTTGGCATAGGCCAGGGCTTCTCCGAATACATCCGGCTCCATGATCAGCGTTATTAATTCATCAAAAATATCAATATCATCAAAAATGCCCGGATATTTACTAAAAATAATGTTCTGACGATACCGGTCATCTTTGATGAGATCGATCGCGATCTTGAACCTACGTATATATTCATACACGTCGATCTTGTCGTATGTCTTCCATTTCTGTAATTCCTGGATCCACAACGTCACGGTATCCGGCCCTCTGGTCGTTACGAACTGCGCCATGCCGAGCAGGACCGCAAGCATTTTTGAATCAGCGCGCGCTTCTTCTTTCGACGCACGGAGATCATTGCTTACTTTTTGGATAAAATCAAACGGCGATGTATTGCCGTCAAAAACCTCGTCTATAAGATCCTCCCCCAGCAGCGGTAACAGATAATCTTTAATGACAACTAAGGCGTCAATATAATCGTCAATATACCACTGCGGTATTTCAATGATCTCGGAATCCAAGCCATTGACATAATCAAGCGGATCCTTATAAACGAACAAAAGCCCCGCATCCTTTGTATCCAAAACCATATAATACGCGGCACCGAAGAGCAGGCCTGATATCATAAAATCCGTGTACAGTTCGGCTCCCACCTTCATTTCGGTGCTCAACATCCTCTCCCTGAAGCCCTGCAAACCGTTAACCGGATTACCATACACGGCCAAGAACCGCGGGCTGTCAAGAAGCGCGAGCACCACTTTCACCTGCCGCATATATTCGTTAAAAGAGAATATACGTGCCGGATCGTTCTCGTAATCATATAAGACTATGTCGCCCGTGGATGAATCAATGAACGGTTTCTTGATGAAATGCACCCCATATCGGCCGCTCACCTCGATCGGATCTCCCGGTATCTCGACGATCTCGGCAACGCTGAAATAGATACCCTGGACGACCGCATTACGCACTATTTTCTCGTCATTGGCACGATCATCATAGGGAAGCTTGGTCGGGAAATGATCATATAAACGCGTAAAATCGTTATCTGTCTGGCCTGGCTGAACTCGTTTAAGTTCCAATACAACACGCACCCGGCGCACGTATTCGTCGATCTGTATCGGCTGTATCCACGTCTCGCGGATAAGCGCCCCGGTCTGCGAGCTGTACAGTCTCAGCGGGATCGCGCCGCTTACCTCATGGGCAATCCCTGGATTGACCCGTTCTATATCGCCCTGCATCAATTCCACGATGGCGGCAGCACCAAAATATGCGCCGATGCGATACTGAATATCGTATTGTCGTATCCTATACTCACGCAGCGGGTCTGCCGCATCCGGATAGCGCGCGTTAGCAGCTTCCAGCATTTCCTGCGTTGTCGGGAATGTCCCGAACAGTTCCGCGAAAGCGCTGTAGCGCGGATTATCCCGCAGTTCAAGGATGACCTCAAGACGGCGGTTATATTCTTCATAGGTAATCGCATCCATGAATGATTTCGTGTGCGTGCTCGGGCCGGTATAATCACGCAGTTCGATCGGACGGCCTAATTGGTCTATCTCGGTCTGTGTTTCGTACACGGTCGCGGCTGCGGCAAAGTAACGGCCGCTCTCGACCGCTATCTTGCGCCGCGCGTCAAAGCTCCCCCTGTTCTCAAACGTGAGTGGCTCAGGGAATTCACCAAAAAGCTTTATAAAATTATCATTTGTTCTCAGTTTATTGACGATCGCTACGCGCCGCATATATTCATCGAACTGTATCGGCTCCTGCCAGGTATTGTATTCAACGATAATGTTGCCATTGTCATCGTAGGTCCGTAATGGAACCGTTTCCTGACCGCTTATGGCCTGGATATCGCCTTTGTTAAGCTCAACGATGCCTGCTACCCCGAAATATGCGCCGATACGTACTTGCCGATCGAACCGTTCACGTTCGATCTGATCCTGAGAGACATCTTCACCCGGCATCTGTATCATCTCTTGAACGGTCGGGAACGTTCCAAAGAGATCTATAAACTCGTCTGATGATTGCCCATCATAACCCTTGATCAACGCGCATACGACCTTGAGTTGACGCTCGTATTCCTGAAGCAATATCGGCTCGATCCAGGTCACGTAATCAACAGCTCCGGTCTCCCAATTGAAGGTCGTAAGCTTGATAGCTGTCTTTGCATCATTCGCGCGTTCACTATTAGTCCGCATGATATCACCACGTTGCAATTCAACCATGCTTGCAATAGCAAAGTATCCGCTTATGATCGTATTACGCGCATAGAGGTCCTCATCGCTTATATCGTTAGTAAGAGTATATTTTCTATATTCACCAAAAAGTTCTGTAAAATCGTTTTTCACGCTTTCTTTGAGCGGTAATAAACTTTTAATAACCGCCATACGGCGGATATATTCGGTGATATTGACCGGTAAATAATAATTGGTGTTCTTGATAACTGCCCCACCGTCAACTGCCTGTTGACCATTAATGCTCTTGTATTTCTTATACTCTCTGAACCTCACCGGTTGATCAGGATCAAGTTTAAGCGCGGTATACGAATCGTCGTATACTAATGCAGCAACAGAGAAATAGCTCGCCACAATGATCTGACGCAGTCTTTCATTGTCAAAATCGAGAATGCTGTATTTATCGACGTTACCGTACAATTCAAGAAACGTCTCATCCTTAAGCAGTTTATCGATGATATCGAGACGGCGCTTGTATTCTTCTATTTCAGTTGGCAGGAAGCGGCTCACTTCATTTAAGAAGGCCGGTGTCTGGCCAAGCACAGGATTATCAGCTGCCCTATATTTCTTATATTCAGCGAACCGCACAACTGTATCAGCATTGACATTCCCAACTCCCTGTTTATATACCAACGCTGCGGTCGACATATAGGCCGCGATGATGACCTGGCGCGCTTTCTGGTCTTGTTCGTTAAGCGCATCTGCCGCATACTTATCAAGATCACCATACAACCGTTTAAAGGTCGCGTTCGTGATCAGCTCATCGACAATGCCAAGCCGGCGTTTGAACTCAGTGAGGTTAACCGGTAAGAACCAGTTCACTTCATCAATGACCCGCGGCGTATTATCCTTCGTCAAGTCCCCATCATCCTTTATCGTGTATTTCTTGAACTTCACAAATTCGATCGGTTCCTTGCCAAAATCAGGATGGGTCTTTTCATCATAGACAAGCGCGGCGGTTGAGAGATATGCCGCAACAACAATACCACGTTTCTTGATCAATTCATCCCATAGCGATGGGTCCTGCTTAAGGATATCGTCGATGTTCGTGAGAGTACCGTAGAGTTTCGTAAAGATCGTGCTGATGTTGCTATCGTTCATAAGATTATCGACGATAGAAAGACGGCGTTTGAACTCACTGAGTTCAGTCGGCAGATAGTAATTCACTTCTTCGAGCACTTTCGGCGTATTGGCAAGCGTCAACTCACCGTTCTTGGCAATAGTGTATTTCTTATACTGGGCAAAGCGTATCTCTTTATACTTCCACTCAGCATCACTGCTGACATCCTTATCATAGATCAGCGCCGCTGCCGAGAAATAGGACGCGATAATGACCTGGCGCGCTTTTTGGACCTTCTCGTCGGTCGAATTGATCGCATATTTATCAAGATCGCCATACAGCGTCTTGAACGCCGGTTCTGTCATGAGTTCTTTAATAATAGCCAGCTGGCGTTTGTATTCCTTGAAACCGGTGCGTAAGAACCAATTGACCTCTTCCAGTACTTCAGGATAGTCGGTGATCGGGTTTTCGGCCGTGCCCGTATATTTCGTATATTTGACGATACGGATCGGCTCATCGCCGCCGGTCGGATCGGCAGTCTCATCATAGATCAGGTTTGCTGTAGCAAAATATCCGGCAAGCACAATGCTGCGCTCATCCAAGAGCGCTTCCCATTCAGAGCGCGGACGACTGAAGATATCGCTCAGGCTCCTGAGTGTTCCATAAAGGGCCTGGAAGGTCGCGGAAACATTGGGATCATTAAGGATGTTGTTGAACACCGTTATCTGACGCATGTAATCCTGGAGCTCGGTCGCCATGAAGCGATTGACCTCGATCAGTTTCTCGCCCTGATCGACTGCCGGTGCGGCCGGATCATCGCTCGTATAATTCAGATATTCCTTAAAGATCACCGGCTTGTCTATGTCAAAGCCCGCAACGTTACTTTCATACACCAGAGCCGCTACCGCGAAATAAGATGCAACGACAACCTGACGGGCCGCTTCTTTGGCTTTATCTCCAAGAGGATAATCAGAAAGCTTACCGTAGATCGCCGTGAAATCATCGTTCGCTATCAGCTGGCCGATAACATTGAGCTGGCGAGTATATTCGGTCAGGCCGGTCGGCACATAACGATTTACGGACTTAAGGGACTTGCCCTGGTCAACGGCCGCCGCATTCGGATCATTGCTTTCATATTTGAAATATTCGTAGAACACCACAGGATTATCCAATGACAACAACTTCGCTGTGTAGGTACTGTCAGAGACAAGGGCCGCAGCCGCGAAATAGCCGGCAACGACAGCCTGACGTGCTTCCTTGGTCTCGGCATTCCCCAGCGCATAATCATTGAGGTTCCCGTAGATCTTAAGGAATGTCTCATTCTTAATGAGCTTGCCGATCATGTCCAAACGGCGTTTATACTCTTTCAGCTCCGTCCCCTGATAGCGGCTCACGTTCTTCAAGACCGGCTCATCGACGACTTCGGCTGTTGGGAAATATTCCTTGAAAACGACCGGTTCTGCAGCGTCGAACCGTGTATCGCCGTCTGCATAAATAAGTGCTACTGCCGTCATATACCCGGCGACCGCATCACTGCGAGCGTCCCCTGTGAGGGTTGCTATATCGCCGTACAATTGTTTGAAGATCGGCGCGACAGTCTCGTCATTAAGGATATTGACGAGAACCTCAAGACGGCGTTCGTACTCAGACAGCTTGACGCCGAGGAAATAATTGACCTTGACGATCACGGCTTCATCATTGCGCTCCTCGAATTCAATGAACGGGATCGGCTTGTCCGTCACTTCATTATCCTCGAAAACGATCGCGGCAACGCCGAAATACGTTCCGACCGCCTCGCTCACCGCGCGCTTGGCCTCAGCATTATTGCGGTCTTCATACGACACCTGTTCCGGAAAGGCGCCGAAGATAGCAACGAAATTCTCGTTCGCCTTTAATTTATTGGCGATCTTCACCTGGCGGATATATTCGCTCAAAAGTATGGGAACCTGCCAGGTCGTGGAAATGATCTCGCCGGCCTCATTATATTCGCGCAGCGCCACGACATCCTTCCCCGTCGTTTCCTTAATATCACCTTTACTCATCTCGATCATCCCAGCGACCCCGAAATAAAGGCCGATCCGCTGCTGTATCTCAAAACGTGCAATCGCCCCTTCTTCGCCCGGCATCGCTTCCGCAGCCCTTATCTCCTCTATCGTCGGGAAGGTCGCATTGAAATCGCCGACCGTGAAGAGTTCCGCGAACTTTTCTTCGTTCTTCAGCGCTATGACGACATTGACCTGGCGGATATATTCATCGAGCGTTATCCCCTCAACGTATGTTGTCGTGTATTCCGTCGCACTCGTATAATTCTTAAGCGCGATCGCGCCTTTTATCTCCGCCTGGGTCTTAAAAACGATACCTGCCACGCCAAAATAGATACCCACCTGTATCGCGTCATCCGGGTTAAACGTATCATCCAAACCGTACAATGTCTTGAAGGAGGCGTATTTCTGATTATTAACAAGTTCCGTCACGATCGCGACCTGACGGACATATTCCGTAAGGCTCAGCTGCTCCATCCACGATTCTTTAACGAGATTCCCGTTCTCATCGAATTGCATAAGATGAACGACATCGGCCGTGGCACCTTCCACACTGTCATCATACAGCATCGCCGCAACGCCGAAATACCGTCCTGTGGTCGTCGGATTATCAGGATCAAATCCGGCGCCGAGTTGATACAACGCCCTGAACTGATCGTATTGTTTGTTTGACAGATCCGACAACTTGCTCACTATATTTACTTGGTCTTCAAAATCATCAAGTTCTATCTGCATCATCCAATTCGTCTTAACAAGATTGCCCGATGGATCGAATTCCTTCAGATTGACCTTGCGCGGTTCTGCCTGAACTGTTTTATCGTAAAGGATACCGGCAACGCCGAAATAACGTCCCACTTTTATTGGATCATCAGGCTTAAAGCCGGTGCCGAGGTCATACAAGTCGCGGAAGGGAGCAAAGCGATCATCGTTCACCAATTTCGTGACAATGGCAACTTGGGCCTTGAACGAACTGAACGCGATCTGTTCGAGCCATGTATCTTTTATCGGATTTCCATTATCATCGAATTTTATAAGATGTACCATCTTGGGCGTCGCACCGGCAACACTGTCATCGTACAGCAGCGCAGCGACACCAAAGTAACGGCCGACCTGTACCGCATTATCCGGATCATATTCTTCAGGTAATTCGTATAACTGCCTGAATGGTTTAAAGTCGGGATCTCTAGCCAGACGCACCACCACATTCGCCTGATTTGCGAAATCATTCAGTTCGACCTGCATCATCCAAAATCTGCTTGTAACGTTCGTCGGCGAATCATAGGCCCTCAATTCTATCGGTTCTGTCGGCGCTGACTGAACGGTCCTGTCATAAAGGATCCCGGCAACACCAAAGTAACGGCCAACGCTTATAGGATTGGTTACAACAAATTCTCCTATAAGGCTGCGGTAACCATCAAATCTCCGATCATTGATGAGGACTTGCACGATGTGAGACTGGCGTGCATATTCACTCAATGCGATCGCCGGATAAAATTTACTCGTAGAACTCGTCTCGGACGTATAGGCCTTCAGCTCGACCGCCTCGGTTGGCAAGCTCCCGTCCTGATAAACAAGGGCCGCGGCACCAAAATACGAACCAACCACATCCTGATCAGCCGCATTCCACGCACCAAAGAGATTGGCATTGCGCAGATCAGCGAACCGCGCCTCACGCGCAAAGGCGCGCACGATCGCAAGCCGGCGTTGATATTCGGCGAGCGATATCCTTTCATAATAATTCCCTTTTTCTGTCCTTAATACGCCGGTCCCGATAAAATCAACGGCACCGAAATAGCGACCGATACTCTCGGCATCACCAACAGTAAATTCACCAAATAAATTTATAAAATTCGGGTCATTCTTCAGTTCATACACCGTAGCGCATTGAGCGAGATAATCCTCAAGCGGTATATTATGCTCTTGGATATATCCGGCTGCTCCAAAATAGACGCCAACGGTCGTTGCATTGTTCGGGTTCCATCCGCCATAAACCGCGGCAAAACGGCCGTTCGGGAATTTGGTCGTATCTGGGTTGTTCACATCGTCAATAAGATCGCGCACCATACCGCATTGATCGAGGTATTGCGCTGCCGTCATCCCGTGCGACTGAATATATCCGGCAGACCCGAAATAGACGCCTACCATATTCTGATCGTTCGCATTCCAAGCTCCGAAGAGCGAGGCAAAACGGCCCTGAGGGAACCGATCAGTGTCAGGATTGCCCTCATCTTCAATAAGTTCAAGCACGATACCGCATTGATCGAGGTATTGCGAAGCTGTCATCCCGTGCGACTGAATATACCCGGCAGCGCCGAAATAAAGCCCAACCACAGCAGGGTCATTCGCATTCCAGGGCTTTTCAAACAATGCCACAAAGCGGCCGTCCGAGCTCAATTGTTGAACGATGGCGCACTGCTGGAGGTATTGATTGACGTATTCGTCAACTGGTATATTATTTGTCGCGGCAGTTTTCTGGATATTCCCCGCGGCACCGAAATAAACGCCGATCATCGTCGTGTTGTTCTGGTCCCATACTCCAAAAAGGGTAGAAAAACGGCCGGCTGGATCTGATCTCAATTTCTGAACGATATCGCACTGCTCCAAATATGCCGGTGCCGAGACGCCATGTGCCATATTGTAACTGGCAGTCCCGAAATAGATGCCGATCCTCGTTTGATTGTTTCTGTCCCACGTCCCAAAGAGAGTAGAAAATCGATTTTGCTGGTCCGCTGCTAAAGTGTGTACATATGCGCATTGTGCAAGGTATGTTGATGGCGATATATTATGCGACTGAATATACCCGGCAGCGCCGAAATACTGGCCTACACTAGCGGTATTTGTACTACTCCATACGCCATAGAGATATTGAAAATCAAGGTTACTTCTAAAATAATTCTGAACCCAGTCGGCTTGCTCAAGGTAATTATTGACATTCGTCAGATAATTGCCCGGTAATCCGCTCAAATAATTGACGAGATTGAGAACAGTCGTCTGATGCTGAGCAGGCCAAGTGCTGAACGGTACTCCTATGTAATTCTGCATGCCAAACAACGTCATATAATTCACATCATTGATCAATAACACAAAGCCCTCATAGATCTCGTCAAAGCTCAAAGCACTGGTAGTGATCTCATCGCTCACGGCTGTCGCGCTGGCTGCAAGTTCGGTCTCAGCCGCGGCAGTACTCGTTGCCGTTGCCGCTGCCGGTACGGCCGTCGCTGCCTTTGTGGTCGGAGAAGCTGTGGCTGATTTAGCGGTCAACGTCGGTGCTGTCATTAATAAAGGACTCGTGCTGGTATATGCTGCCGTTGATTTCAGACTGCCGCCCGAAACCGCGGGTGCTGTACTCGTCAGGTTGCCGCGCCTGATCAGCACCTTCATAAGCTCGTTCGTCGTCTCTTCATCCTTATCGACGTTCGTCTTGAGCTTCTGGAATGCCATCAGGTTGATGAACAACAGTTCACCGGTCAGCTGGTTTTGTTCAGCCATTGAGCTGAATAACGCGCTCACGCGGTTTCTGTCGATCAGTTCTCCATCTTTAACAACGCTCCTTGTTATTGCATGAAGGGTGTCATTGACCCCCTTCATGCCGATGGCGCCGCGACCGATCGATGCATTGTAGTTCTCCGGGAATATCTCTCTCAAAATATCATTACAAACACGGACATTTTTAACATAATTCTCATACGTGCCGCCCCCTTGATAGAGACGTTTGGTGATGAAGGTATGCATGATACTACGATAGTATGGATTATTAACTGCCATATCGTCAGATGAAAAACCATCAAAGATATTATTTTTGATCAAGTCGTCAGCGACCTGGATCGCGGCTTCGTAATACTTACTATCCGCGTTCTTTGCCAAGGCATAGCACGTTTCCGCCCACAGGTCATCAAGGTCCTCGGCTACCGTCATATCCAGACCTTCCGTGCGGCCGTATAACGCCTCGACCGACGGTTTGATCTCTGCCATGCGCGCGATGAATCTTGCGGCACTGAACGATATCTTGGTAGTGCCGGCTATCCAGCGTTCGGTCATCTCTTTCAGTAAGGCTTCCTGGTCCTCAAGCGTGAGCCCGGAGAGGAGATCTGCTGTAGCGAGCGCATCCTTCATTTCCCGTAAATAGGTAATGTAGGTATCATCAGTGACCGTCATACCGTTCACCGTAAACCCTTCGCCCAGGGCGATCTGTACAGCCAAAGCTTTTGTATTGACCGCGCCGCTGACGATCGGTTTGCTCTTTGTCGGAGCAATATCCTTGATATCATTATGTATCTTAGCGAGTTTCTTTATGAAAGTACGGTAATTATCCCCGTTGTAAGTAGCAGTTGTATGAATGGCGCGCGAGGCGTATTTAAAGAGGGTGTTGATCGCTTGAGGATCATCAAGCAGGCCGGTAGCAGGAATGATCTCGAGCGCTATGAGATCATCCTTAAGCGACTTCATGGCCGTAAGAATACGTAATTGCTGTGTTTTATCCTGGACCGAGAGGCGTGTAGCAATATCAAGCATGGTCCTGATAAACCGCTCTTTATTCTCGGCTGATATCGTGATACCGAGATCATTAAGGACGCTGGCCGCATTCCGCACGTCCTCTTCCTGCACGCCATATGCCGCGACCTGGAATACCGGCGCTTCCGTGTTAGTGGCATTGCGCATCGAGAAGTCAATGCCTTTTCCGTCAAATACCTTATCAAGCACTATTTTTGCCTGCGCCATGTGTCTGATGAATTCAACCATTTCCTCCGGCTTGTAGCCCGCGTAGCTCGCAATGAACGAAAAATCTTTGCGGCCATTGTTCACGGCCACTCCTTGTATCGTCCTTAATTCGGCTTTCAGCGACGGATAGTCGGCGGCAAAGCTGACCAATGATGTCGCCACAAGCGCACTTCCCTTCTCGCGGAGTTGTGTTATCGTTAACGCCGCGATAAAGAGGAAATCGAAATCCTGTTCATTCGTCAGATCGAACCCGCTCGTATCGATCTCGCTTATGACCGCGAGAATGCTCGTCAATTGTTCGCGGCTTAAGCCGCCCGCATCCAGCAAGCCGGGCGTAATAAAACGGGCAAAGGCATCGATCGTCTGATAATCGTTCATCGTAGGTGTGTGGCCCAATATCTTGGTGAAATTCACGTCTCTTAGTAACGCGATCATGTTCTCAAAATGAGCGACCACATTCTCATCGCTCAGTTCTTCAACTTTGGCAGCCGCCCACGCGAAGTACACGTCACGGCTCGCGCTGTCCTTTAACGCGTCGATCATGCTCAAGGCTGTATCGCCTAATGCAACGCGAATGGTGTTCAGGTATGGATTGAACGTACGAACATACGTAATAAATTCCTCAATATCTTCGACATCGGCAAGTTCTTCAAGGATAGCGATCGTTTTGTTCTTGACCTGCACCAGTTCATCAGAGGTAAGCGCGCGGGCCTCATCATTCCGCATGAAACGCGCGACTTCCTGCGTGGTTCTGAGGACATCTTCTTCCGTCGCTTTTGTAATGCCTTTTTGTTTCAAAGCGCTCACGACCTCAGCTGCCCATGTCTGCCAGCGTTGCATGGTTATCGTATCCTTGCCGAACGGCTTTAAGAGATCAAGCGTCGTATTCTCGATATCCTCGATCGAGACTTTCATCGATACCATCTTGGTGATCAAGGCCTGCACTTCTTCCTTCTTGAACTCGCCGAAGGTGATCATGCTTTCCCAATCGAAGAGCAGCGACGAGTCTTCCTGCCGCGTCACATCGAGCTTGTATAGCGGATCTGAACTTAATTTCGGAAGTTCATCCATAAGCCACAGCCGCGTTTCGATAATGCCTTTGACCTTCTCGGCACCGTCTTTCAGGCCGAATTGATACGCGTTAACGGCCCAATATATAAGCTGCAGTTTGTGCTCCGGATTCTGTAAGGACACCTTATCGACCCCCAGATACGCGCGCACATATTCCGCAACATCGGCCATCATGCGCATAATATCCTCGGCTTGTTTCAGCGTAAGCCGGCCCTCGCTCACGAGTGCGTTCCAGAACATCAGTTCTTTTTCTATATCAGGGATGGTCACCGCAGCCGCGGCACCCAGTAAATAATCCATCGCGCTCTGAAGCCCCTGATCGGCGATCTCGGTATCCGCAACATAAAGGTCAGCCGTAATATCTTCGGCGATCATCGTTACCAGCCGGTAATGCTGGCTCCGTTGATCAACTGTCCGGTTAACGCGTTCCGTGAAAGCCGTACTACCCGCGTTCGTCGTTACTTCAACGTTCTGGCGCGTGCCATTGACCGCTTGCTCCATATTGACATAATCACGATGAACACGTTCGATCTTGACCAGCAGGTCTGCAAGCTCTTTCTGCATCGTCTCCAGCTTCTTCAGGACCTTTTCGTTCTCGTCATTGATCCCGCCGAGTTCCTCCACTATGGAAGCGATCGCCTGCTGGGTCAACTTGATCTTATCACCGATGATCGTCATCTGATATTCATACGCCGCAACGTACGCCGCAAATTCTTCGTCGGCAAGCTGCTCGAATTTCATTATCTTATTGAACACCTCGCCGCGGTATTTATTCCATTCGATCAGCTCTTTGTGGATCTTATCGAGCGCATCTGACTCTATACCGGCCGTACCTGATATACCTATAAGAGAATTCGCAACGCCATTGACCGCATTGTTCAGCCCGGTTAGCTGTCCCGTATACTTGGCGGATTTAAGGTTTACACCGCTGCCATCGCCTACTGCCGCGATCGATGTCGTCTGCTGTACCGCAGCGACGTTCGAACTATATAAATTGAACGGTTTGGATATCTCATTACCGCGGAATGAATCAAATTGATACGCGCCAAAAAGACTGGTCTGATCTCCCAACATGCGATCACGGCCAAAAAGATCTCTCGAAGCGTCGCCATGCGAAGCAAGATAAATACCGATCGTCGCCCCCTGCTGCGAATAGTTGGTATTAATACGCAGATGTTCGAACAGCTCGACATCGCCCGCGATGAAGAACGTATCACCGTACGATGACCAGTTATACCCTCCGTATAACCGCCATGGGTTCTCTTTCCCTCCGACCACACCAGCATGAATGACGGTATTGTCCTTTGACTTCCTGAGAGACACTTCAACATTGTCTTTGACATATTGGATCTGGGTTTGCCAATCCATCTCCGGGACCTCTACGTATTCCGGTTCGCCGGTGACTTCGCTGACGACCCTTTCCCTACGCGTCATCTCTTCCGCACTCGCGCGTACATCCAGATAATTTCTGCCACCGCGCCTGAAATAATAGCGGCCGTTGACCATGAACAATTTCGCGCTGTTCA
>JAFGJY010000035.1 GCA_016928875.1 Candidatus Omnitrophota bacterium
CCGGAAGGCCGCCGGATAAGTTTTTCAACGGTTCCTGAATTAGCCGATGAACGTACCGCACATCTTGCGAGCATGGACGTGACCATTACTAAAGACACCAAAAAGCTTGAAACAATGCATGCAACGCAAAAAAGGGCGGAATTTGAACGTGTCCGTGGGGCATTAACGAACACGATGATATCACGCGGCTCATTGGTCTTTTTCTTTGATAATGGCCAGGGCAGACTGCTTATGAATGGCAGGGAGTTGACTAATGGTTTTGGCTTATTCACATCGTTTTTGATCGATAGGGGGTGGTCTTCATCTCGTGATGCAGTATGGAGTACCATCAGACCGCGTAATGACACCTTGATCGCCAAAGGGCGCTTCTTGAATATCCCCATGCAAATGATAATTATATATAAGATTAGTGATTACAATAGGTTAGAAGCATCTATCGCCGTGGAATTTTTTGAGGATCTCTCGATACAGCAAATGTTCACGAGCCTTGCGGTGGATAACGCATATGAAGAACAGGGGCTGCGGAAAATGACCTTTAAGACTCGCAAGGATTATCTGCCGCGGATAATATCGTTTAGAAACACCGATGGGATTTTATGTACAGCGAGGGCTATTAACGAAGAGTATTTTGCACCGGCCAAAGGTGATGTGCTTTCATATAAAGCTATAGCAGATAAAGTACTTACTAAAGGTATGCACGATAACTTCTTTAAAGGTGAAATAGACGTCGATATGATTGAGCCTACCAACCGCCGATAACGTTACATGGCCTCCGATGACTTATTAAATATTTTTAGTACATACGGCCCAATTATCTCAAAATATTCTTTACTAAAATTATACGGTAATATATACTAAATCAATCGCTACATTACTACATAAACGTAATGTGTGTTCATATACTATGTGTGCGCTGTACATATTTAACTATAAAAGAGGTGGGTACATCATGAAAACGGATTTGAAGAAATTAAAAAAGGATGAATTGCTCGCACTGGCCGAAAAGCACAACATTCCTAGTGCCGCCCGCTTGAAAAAAGCTGACCTGATCAAGGCGCTTTCAGCAGATAAATCTAGTGTAACTAAGATAGTGCATCCACAGAAGAAAACTGTTGCTAGCACAAAGACTGAGCGAAAACCAACCGCCACGAGGTCTCGGACAAAGAAAGCAAGTACTCAAGCACCGGTCCAAGAACGTACGAAAAAAACACGGCTTGATGACCTGACCGTGATGCACCAAGAGACCCAACATATACATAGCCATATATCCCAACCACACGACCATGTCCAAACCTTCAGAGCCGGGACCGGTGAATTGCCCGATTCATATGATGAAACTAAACTTGTAGTTATGGTGCGAGACCCCTATTGGGCCTATTCATATTGGGATATCTCAAATGATACACGCGGGTTTATTGATCGCATGTATCGCGAACGTGAGGGGGTACGGCCGGTCTTACGGGTGCATGACGTAACAGGGGTTAATTTTAACGGGAATAACGGTAATTCTTCGTGGGACCTTGATATTTCCATTGACGCCCGCAACTGGTATCTTAATCTGGGTGTGCCGGGCGGAGCGTTCGTGATCGACCTTGGTCTGAAGGACAAGAACGGCGATTTTATCTTGATCGCCCGTTCTAATAAAATACAGTTACCGATCGACTATCCATCATCGGTGATCGATGAAGAATGGATGATATCTGACCTTGATTTTGACGAGTTATACGCACTTTCGGGCGGCTTGAACATCGGCCTTTCTTCGGGAGAGCTTAAGAAAAAGAAGAAGCAATTGTTCAAGTTCCACGATGTGCTTTCTTCTGTCGGCCTGGCAAGTCCCAGTGGTGTGAAGGAAAAGAAGCCGCGCGCATTTTTTTTAGAGATCGACACTGAGATCATTCTCTACGGCCGCACTTATTCTGATGCAAAAGTGACCGTAGAGGGCAAACCCGTCAAGCTGCGTCCGGACGGAACGTTCTCACTGAGATATCATTTGCCTGACGGCGTGATGAGATTACCCGTTAAAGCCATTTCCTCGGATGGTGTGGATGAACGTCAGAAATCGGTGAAGGTCAACAAGGAAACAAAGTAGGATAATGGAAAAAGGGTATCTCTTATTAGTACTACATGCTCATTTACCGTTCGTTCGTCATCCGGAATTCCATGACTTTCTGGAAGAGGATTGGCTCTACGAAGCGATCTCTGAGACCTATATCCCGCTGATAAATATGTTCGACCGCCTCGCCGAAGAGGGGGTCGACTATCGTCTCACCATGTCTCTTACCCCGCCGCTTATCGCGATGTTCCAAGACGGACTTTTGCAGGACCGTTACCTTCGTCATCTTGATCTTTTGATCGAGCTCGCAGAGAAGGAGATCACGCGTACGCAGTTCCAACCGGAGTTCCAAAAGTTAGCATATATGTATCTTAATAAATTTTTGAATTGCCGTTATGTGTTCGTGGAAAAATATAAACGTAATTTAATAACCGCGTTCAGAAAGCATCAGCAAAGCGGTAAACTCGACATTATCACGTGCGGCGCAACGCATGGTTTTTTCCCTAATATGGATGTGGTGCGCAAATCAGTTTCGGCGCAGGTCAAGGTCGCCACCGCGCAATACAAAGAAGTATTCGGGACCGGCCCGAAAGGGATCTGGCTTCCGGAATGCGGTTATAATCCCGGCGATGATGAATTCTTGCGCGAGAATGGCATACGGTATTTCTTCGCTGATACCCACGCAATATTGCATGGCACGCCGCGGCCGAAATATGGGGTATATGCACCGGTTTTCTGTAAGTCGGGGGTTGCCTGTTTTTCGCGCGACATCGAGTCGTCAAAGCAGGTCTGGAGCGCAAAGGAAGGGTATCCCGGCGACTATTACTATCGTGATTTTTATCGTGATATTGGGTTCGATCTTGATTTCGATTACATTCGGCCATACATAAATCCGGACGGCATCCGTATCAGTACCGGCATTAAATATTATCGTATTACGGGGGATACCGATCACAAAGAGGTTTATGTCCCGGAAATAGCCCAGGAGAAAGCCGCGTCACATGCCGGTAATTTCATGTTCAACCGCGAGAAACAGATCGAGTACATCCATGACCGCATTAAAAAGAAACCGATAATCATCGCACCCTATGACGCTGAACTCTACGGCCACTGGTGGTATGAAGGCCCGATGTGGCTCGAATATTTGATACGTAAGATCTATTTTGACCAGAATACGTTTAAATTGATCACAGCGCATGAATATTTGCGCGAGAACCCGAAAAATCAGGTCGTCACACCGTCGTTCTCGAGTTGGGGATACAAGGGATACAGCGAGGTGTGGCTTGAAGGC
The DNA here is from genome assembly GCA_016928875.1 of Candidatus Omnitrophota bacterium. Classification (GTDB taxonomy): domain Bacteria; phylum Omnitrophota; class Omnitrophia; order JAHJGZ01; family JAFGJY01; genus JAFGJY01. The sequence continues at coordinate 3,345 of JAFGJY010000035.1, forward strand.
AGCAATGATTGGGTGTACCGCCATTTGCATAAAGCATCGCTGCGCATGCAAGAGCTCGCGAACCAATTCAAAGATGCCTACGGCCTTACGGAACGGGCCCTTGCTCAGGCCGCACGGGAACTTTTGCTGGCACAATCGAGCGATTGGGCATTCATAATGAAGACCGGCAGCGTTGTTGAATACGCCGTAAAAAGGACGAAAGATCACATCCTGCGTTTTACCCGGCTCTATTGGGACATTAAGAACAATAACATAAATCTGCAATGGCTTTCTGATATCGAAGGCAAAGATAATATTTTTCCTAATATAGATTTTCGCGTCTATGCGGATTAAATGAATTGGCCTCAGACACCAATTACAACGTGGGGACAGACACTAGTGTCTGTCCCCATTCTGTTTAAGGGGCGGTAAGATGAGATTATTATTGATCATTGTGCTTTTGTCGGGGTGCGCGAGTTATCGTATCGTTGAACTTGAACGCTTCCATGCGATACAGGGAGGCGAAAACGATATTGTAATTACCTATGCTGCGACAAAGAACAATATGATCATTCCCGAGCTTGTCATCGATCGCACCGGCAGGTATCCGATCGAGAGGACGATCGCCGAGGAGCGGCTTAAAGAGC
>JAFGJY010000036.1 GCA_016928875.1 Candidatus Omnitrophota bacterium
AAAAAATATGATGCAACAAGCATACAAGTTTTGGAAGGGATAGAAGCGGTACGCAAAAGGCCTGCAATGTATATCGGAGACACATCGACGCGCGGCATGCACCACCTTGTGTATGAAGCCGTTGATAATGCTGTTGATGAAGCACTTGCGGGTTTTTGTACGAAAGTAGAAGTTATATTGCACGAGAACGGCAGCGTATCTGTCGCGGACAATGGGCGCGGGATCCCGGTTGAAATGCATAAGACACAAAAGAAATCAGCATTAGAAGTAGTAATGACAACCTTGCATGCTGGCGGAAAGTTTGACCGCAATTCATACAAGGTATCAGGCGGCCTTCACGGTGTCGGCATATCATGTGTTAATGCGCTCTCCGAATGGTGTGAAGTCGAAGTCAGGCGTGACGGCAAGGCGTATCATCAACGATATAAGCGGGGCGTACCGACGACAAAAGTAACAGATATAGGCAAAGCAAAAAAAGTTGGCACTACCGTGACCTTTAAACCGGATGAAGAGATCTTTGGCGTGCGGGAATTTAGCTTCGATATCTTGTCAAAACGATTACGCGAACTGGCGTTCCTTAATAAGGGACTTGAGATCGTTATCACGGATAAAAAGCAGGAAAAAGAGCACGTTTTTAAATATAAGGGCGGCATTGCAGAATTTGTACAATATCTTAATCAGAAAAAAACGCCAATACACAGTAAGATCATTGCTCTCGAGAAGGAAAAAGAAGATGTTGCCGTCGATGTGGCGATCCAATATAACGATGGATATTCGTGCGATGACGTTTTCTCTTTTGCGAACAATATTAATACGCACGAAGGCGGAACGCATCTGAGCGGGTTTAAAACAGCATTGACGCGGGCCATAAATCAATACGCAAAAGGCAAGGACATGCTTAAGAACATTAAGACCAACTTAAGCGGTAACGACCTTGCCGAAGGGCTGGTCGCCGTTATCAGCGTAAAAGTAAAAGATCCGCAGTTTGAGGGACAAACAAAAACAAAGCTTGGCAATAGCGAAGTTGAGGGTATTGTCTCCTCCGTGGTGTATGAGATGCTCTCGGGGTTTTTTGAAGAAAATCCACCCGTCGCAAATAAGATCGTCAATAAAGCCCTTGACGCTTTTAAAGCCAGGGACGCAGCACGGCGCGCACGCGATCTCGTGCGACGCAAAGGTGCGCTTGAGTCAAATTCTTTACCCGGGAAATTAGCAGATTGTTCAGAAGGAAACCCGGAACTGTGCGAATTATATTTGGTTGAAGGAGATTCTGCCGGTGGCTCTGCGAAACAGGCACGCGACAGGCGCTTCCAGGCCATACTTCCGCTTAAAGGCAAGATCCTTAACGTGGAAAAATCACGCATTGACAAAATATTGTCCAATGAGGAAATCAGAACGATCATTACCGCGCTTGGCACAGGTGTTGGGGCAGACCAATTTGACATTTCAAAACTACGTTATTCAAAGATCATAATAATGACAGACGCGGACGTCGACGGATCTCATATTAGAACATTGCTCCTTACGTTTTTTTTCCGTCAGATGCGGCCGCTTGTCGAGAATGGGAATGTATATATTGCACAGCCGCCATTGTATAAGATCAAAAAAGGAAAACGCGAGGAATATGTTCAAACCGAAGCGAAAATGAACGAATTATTGTTCGATCTTGGCATAGAAGGCATCGAAGTGATCTTGCCAAAGCAAAAAGAAGCGCTGGATAAAAAGGCATTAAACACCTTGCTCACCCTTGCTGAAGAGATCGAAAAGATCAGGACCATTCTCTTGAAAAAAGGAATTGATTTCGAAGAATATTTAAAACAAGCGAACGCAAAAACGGGAGCTCTACCACTGCATTATATCGAAGACGGAAAAAAATTCATTTATTCTGACGATGAGCTTGCGGATTACTATAAGAAAAACGTAGCGGAAGACGAAGCGTCAGAAAAACATATTGAGATTTTTGAATCTCAAATATTGGAGAAGATAAATAAGAAATTAAGCAATTATGATTTGCAATCAAGCCAGTTCTTGCAGAATGATAAACCAATAATGAAGGTAAAGGTGAAGAATGAAACACATGAAGTAATGTCGCTCGAAGAATTGCTTCACAAGATCAAAGAGAACGGGAAAGAAGGCCTGAATATCCAGCGATATAAGGGTCTCGGAGAAATGAATCCGGGGCAGCTCTGGGAAACGACACTTGATCCGGATAAACGTACGTTGCTTAAGGTAGATCTCGATGACGCAGTAGAAGCGGATGACGTGTTCTCTATTCTTATGGGAGATCAAGTTCCGCCGCGCAGAGAGTTTATTGAGCGTTATGCTAAAACAGTAAAAAATCTTGATATATAATACACTTTTCTATGTCTTCCACGCGTAAGCGGGGTTCTGAAAATACATAATACATAGGTCCCGGATAAGCTTTTGGCTTGCCGGGATGACACGATTAACAATTAAAGGAGTAATAGATGTTTACAGCTAATGAAAAGATAGTACCCGTTGCGATAGAAGATGAAATGCGGAATTCATATATTGATTATGCAATGAGCGTGATCGTTGGCCGTGCTTTGCCTGATGTAAAAGACGGGCTCAAGCCGGTGCATAGGCGCATATTACATGCAATGAATGAAATGGGGCTTTCGGCAAATAAGCCGTACAAAAAATCAGCGCGTATTGTCGGAGAAGTGCTCGGGAAATTTCATCCGCACGGAGATACCGCGGTATATGACACCTTGGTTCGCATGGTGCAAGATTTTTCATTGCGCTATCCCCTTGTTGATGGTCAAGGCAACTTTGGGTCGATCGATGGTGATAGTGCCGCGGCAATGCGTTATACCGAAGCGCGACTAGCAAAAATATCAGATCGCTTATTGGACGATATCGACAAAGAGACCGTGGAATTTGTTCCTAATTTCGACGAAAGTTTACTTGAGCCGACGGTCTTGCCGACGCGATTACCGAACTTGCTCATCAACGGGTCTACCGGCATAGCGGTTGGAATGGCAACGAACATCCCGCCTCACAATCTAGGTGAAGTCGTGGAGGCTTTGGTGGCATTGATCGAAGAGCCGGATATCACGATAAAAAAACTACGCCAGAAGATCAAAGGGCCTGATTTCCCCACCGGTGGGCTTATTTGTGGCCGCGAAGGCATTATTGCAGCCTATGAAACCGGCCGCGGACGGATCATTATGCGGGGACGGGCCGCTATAGAACAGCGCAAAAACGGCAAAGAGGCGATCATCATTACCGAGATCCCCTATCAAGTGAACAAAACGAATTTGATCAATGGGATCGTTAAATTAGTGGAAGACAAAACAGTTGAAGGGATCAGTGATATCAGGGACGAATCAGACCGCGAAGGCATGCGAATCGTGGTCGAGCTTAAACGAGATGCCAATGCTCAGGTCATCCTCAATCACCTGCATAAACATACACAGTTGCAAGATAGCTTCGGGGTGATCATGCTCGCTTTGGTTGACGGCCAACCGAAGGTCATGAACCTGAAAGAGATGTTGTGGCATTTTATCATGCATCGCGTCGATGTTGTTACGCGTCGTACACGCTTTGAATTAGCAAAAGCAGAAAAACGGGCCCACATCTTAGAAGGGCTTAAGATCGCCTTTGAAAATCTCGACAAGATAATTAAAACGATCAGAGCATCAAAGACGGTTGAAGAAGCAAAAACGGCGCTGATGAAGGGTTTTAAGCTTTCAGAACCCCAAGCGAAAGCAATATTAGAAATGCAGCTGCAAAAATTGGCGGCTCTCGAAATTAAAAAAATAGAGGACGAATATCTAGCGCTTTTGAAAACTATGGAATATTTACAATCGTTACTCGATAGCAAGAAAAAAATGATGGGTGTGATAAAAGACGAGTTTACGGAATTAAAAGATAAATATAATGATAATAGACGTACCGAGATCGTTGCTTCCGAAGATGATATCGAAATAGAAGACCTTATTAGAGAAGAGGATGTCATTATTACCATAAGCCATCGCGGGTATATAAAACGGATACCCGTCTCTATGTATAAAAGTCAGCGGCGTGGTGGCCGGGGCGTAACAGGCGGTGGTATAAAGGAAGAGGACTTTATCGAAGATATTTTCCTTGCTTCAACACATGATTACCTCCTCTTCTTCTCAAACAAGGGTAAAGTATATTGGCGAAAAACCTATGATATTCCTCAAGCAAGCCGCCAGGCACGTGGCAAAGCGATCGTGAATTTTCTTAGCCTTGGTGCTGAAGAGAAGATAACGAACTTGATCTGTGTTAGAGAATTTGACGAAAAACAATCATTGGTCATGGTAACCGAACAGGGCCAGTTCAAGAAAACAAACATTATGGCCTATTCACGTCCCCGTTCGAACGGAATAGCGGCCATTACATTACGCGATAAAGATGAACTCGTGGCGTGTAATATTTGTGAAACAACGGATGAGGTCCTGATCGCGACAGCACATGGCAAAGCGATCCGCTTTAAATCAGACGATGTACGCGAGATGGGGCGGACAGCCTCTGGGGTACGCGGGATCCGCCTCGGCAAGAACGACAAAGTCATTGACTCGATCATATTACAAAAAGAATCTCTGATCTTGACCGTAACGGAACAGGGCTACGGCAAACAGACAACGTCAAAAGAATATAGACTACAAAATCGTGGCGGCAGCGGGGTCATTAATTTAAAAATAACGAGCAAGAACGGGAAAGTGATTGGCGTAAAAGCAGTTAAAGATGACGACGAGATCATTTTGATCACGACCGGAGGGATGATCATTCGCAGTTCGGTCAACGAGATCCGGACTTGCGGCAGGAACACACAAGGTGTTCGGTTGGTGAAGCTGAAAGACAAGGACCTGGTCGCTGCGGTGGCACGTGTCGTTGCCAAAGACGAAGAGGACGATACGCCCGAATTGCCCCTTGAGACAAAAGGATAAAATGTTAGATATAAAATTCATAAAAGAGAACCTTGATAGCGTTAAAAGAACAGCGGAGCTTAAACGGTGCGCGGTCGATCTTACGCACCTTCTGACGTTGGATGATAAACGGCGAGCGTTATTGCAAAGCGTTGAGCAAAAAAAGAGCCTGAGGAACAATGCGAACCAAGAGATCACCCAATTGCGTAAAGCAGGCAAGGATTTTAATGCGAAGATCGAAGAGATGAAAGAGCTCGCGCAAGAGATCAAAGAGACGGATGCGACGCTTGCCGGCCTCGAGACAAAGATCCACGAGATCATGATCACAATACCGAATGTGACCCATCCGGATGTCCCGCTCGGGAAAGATGCCACAGAAAACAAAGTCATAAAAGAATGGGGCGAAGAGCGTGATTTTGATTTTGAGCCGAAAGACCATTTAGAGATCGCCGAAGCCTCAGGGGTGCTTGATATGAAGCGCGCCGGCAAGGTTTCAGGGTCAGGTTTTGGTCTTTATTTTGGCAAGGGGGCGATGTTGGAACGTGCCCTTATTAATTTTATGCTGGATTACCACATAAAAAAACATAGTTATACGGAGGTCCTCCCTCCTTTCCTTGTCAATGAACAAACGATGTTCGGCACAGGCCAACTGCCTAAACTTAAAGAAGATATGTATTTTCTCGATCAAGATGGCTTATACTTGATCCCGACGGCAGAAGTTCCTGTTACGAATATACATCGCGGAGAGATCTTACATGAAAAAGATCTGCCGATCCGGTATGTAAGCTATACCCCCTGCTTTCGACGGGAAGCAGGATCATACGGCAAAGATACGCGCGGCATTTCACGGGTGCATCAATTCAATAAAGTGGAGATGGTGAAGTTCACCACGCCGGAGACGTCATATGCAGAGCACGAGACTTTGCTCCGGGATGCGGAGGATATTTTACAAGCATTAGGATTGCGATACCGCGTAATGCTTCTTTCCGCCGGGGATATGAGCTTTGCAGCAGCGAAATGTTATGACATCGAAGTATGGGCTCCGGGAAGCAAGCGTTGGCTTGAAGTTTCAAGTTGCAGCAACTTTGAAGATTTCCAAGCCCGACGAGCGGATATACGATATCGGCCCAAAGAAGGCAGCAAAACACGTTTTGTACATACTCTTAATGCTTCTGGAGTTGCGTTGCCGCGGACATTCATTGCGATACTTGAGCAATATCAAAATAACGACAGCACCTTTACGGTTCCAAATGTCTTATTAGAGTATTGCAGGCATTAAAGGATCACGTGTGGGCTAATATACATAACCATTGACATTCATAGCGGTCAGTTGATACACTGCACATTCTTTATCGAGCAATAGTTAGGAAATAATGGGAGGGCTAGTCTAACTGGTAAGGCATCCCGCCTGAAGGCGGGACGGGTTATTTACTCTATTATTTGTATCGTTATACGTCTTTATTCATAGGAGGGCTAGTCTAACTGGTAAGGCAGCGGTCTTGAAAACCGCCGGGTTATACCCATGGGGGTTCGAATCCCTCGCCCTCCGCCACGTAAAATGCACCGAAGGTGCGTTACGTAGCAAAGCCGTGGCATCGAAGATGCCTTACGGTTTACCATAATCAAGGATTAAGGATAAAGTGGGCACGAACAACTTTTTCCTTCAACCTTTTTACTTTAATTTTTTTTCGGAGAGGTGCCTGAGAGGCCGAAAGGAGCCGCCTGCTAAGCGGTTGTCCCTCACAAGGGGACCCGGGGTTCGAATCCCCGCCTCTCCGCCACTCTATGAAAATAGAGGGCGCTTAAGAACAGTAATATATCTTCCATAACGAGGCTACATGTCACCAGCGAAGCCTTTTACAGACAGAGAATCAAGAAATGTGATCATCGGCATCTCCTTTCTTGGCTTTCTCTTGATGTTCCTGCTATTCGGAATTCCCGAGACTTACTCCCTGTTATTTGCAGGCAAAAGCACTGAACTGCTCTTTGAAGTCGTGGCAACGTATTTGGGTTTCGGCATTTTCTTTATCTTTATGGTGCGTTATTTTTTGCTTTATCAGCGCGCTTTGCTTTTTTTGAGCCTTGCGTTTCTTACCGCATGTCTCGGCGATATCGTCAGGAGTTTTAGCTTTTCCTCGATACAGTTATCCCCTGCAGAGTTTGCCGTTATCCGTGATATATCGGTTGGTGCAACTAAGGTAGTGTTCGTTGCTCTTTTGGCATTTTCGGCATTTACGTTCGAAAAAATAACACCGCGCGAGAATTTAGTAAAAGAAGGCATTAAGTACGGATCGATAGCCGTTAGTATTGCCTTGGCATCTACCCTCCTCCCGATCTTTATTTTCCCGCATTATTTATCGGAAAACCTAAGCAAGGCTAATCAAGCCTTATGTCAAACATGCGATCTTTTTATCGGGGCTGCATTGATCATAGGTTCCCTGGCGGCAGCGGTGAAGTTTTACGCTGATTTTATGCGTAAAAAAAATCAGCTTTTACTGTGGTTTACTCTCGGTCTTTTGCTTTCCATCGTAAATGATTTTTATTTGCTCCCATTACGTTCAGTTTTGGATATTACACTCGCTTTTTCTCTTGTTTTTAAGATACTAACGTATACGACATTCGGGATCGGTATGATCGATGATTATGTGCGCTATCTTTTGCGAGAGAAAGAGATCGCGAGCAGCCTTGAAAAATTGGTCGTCAAAAGGACCGAGGAATTACAACGTAAGAACAAAGAGCTTGAAGAAAGGACCAAAGAGAGCCTAGAAGCAAGCCGCTTAAAATCGGAATTGCTTGCCAATATGTCGCATGAGTTACGAACGCCGATGAATGCGATCATAGGATTTACGAATCGCGTCATTAAAAAATGTAACGAGATGTTGCCGGAGCGACAACTGCGCAACTTGAAAACAGTGGAACGCAACGCTCACCATTTATTGAGCCTGATAAACAGCATATTAGATGTTTCTAAAGTTGAAGCCGGACGCATGGAGGTTTTGGTTGAGCCTTTTCAGCTAAAGGAGATAATCGCAGAAGTGATCGACATGTCATCATCTTTAACTAGTGATAAACCATTAAAACTTTTGTACGAATGCGCTGACGATATTTATATCAATTCAGACCGGACAAAGGTGAAACAAATGCTTATTAATCTTGTTGGCAACAGCATTAAGTTTACCGAGAACGGAGGCATTAAGATCACCGCACAGCGGGCGAAGTATTTGTCCGGCATGGGCGATACGAGCGGTCGCGTCGGAGATGTATTTGGAAAAAGTATGTTACCGGAGAAAAAGACGAAAATGGCTTATGTGGATATTGCGGTAAGCGATACAGGCATAGGCATTAAAGAGGAAAATTTAAAATATATTTTCGATGAATTCAGGCAAGTCGATGGTTCATTAACGCGCAAAACGGGGGGCACAGGACTTGGGCTTGCGATCGTTAAAAAATTCTCTGTTTTACTGGGCGGAGATGTGAAGGTTGAAAGCGTTTATAAAAAAGGTACATGTTTTACCATAACGATACCTGTTGATTCCACTTTTGCAGAGAGAACAAAAAGTGACATCACGCAGGAAAAGCTGGGTAAATTTAGAAAACACATACTGTGTATTACTGAAAGTCCAAAAGTGGTCGATCTTATGCGGAAACATGTAAACAGGGATGGATTCGGCCTTGCATATGCGCGGACCCAGCGTGAAGGCCTAAAATTAGCGAAAGAAGATAAGCCGCTCGCGATCGCAGTCGACATGATGTTAAAGGAAAGCTCGTTTTCTCAAACAGTGCAAGAGATCAAATCTGATATTATGGTTACCAATGTGCCGATCATTGGTTTTGCCTTTGATCAAGATTGCCAACATTCATATTTGTTGGCGCTTGTTGATTATATGGCAAAGCCTATATTGCAGCAAGACCTCATGGTCAATATATATAAAAATGCGGTATACAAACCAGTAAAGACGATATTGATCATTGACGACGACCAACAAGTACATGATGAGATCGCTAATGTTCTTAAGAATGAGCCATACGCGTTATTAAAAGCATTTAATGGATCAGAAGGATTGAGTATGTGCCGCAAGCAAAAACCTGACTTGATCTTCCTTGATCTTGTTATGGGCGGAATGGACGGGTTTGAATTTTTAGACGAACTAAGAGCGGATGAGGAATTACGTAATATTTCGATCGTTATTTTGACCGCCAAAGACCTTGATGTCGGTGAAGAGCGCATGCTACAAAGCAAAGTCGAGCTTTTGCTTAAGAAGAGCACGCAACCTGCAGATGCTATTTTATTTAATCTTATTAATGCGGCCAATACTATTTAAAGCAAGCAAAGGATTTATTATGAGCACGATCTTGGTTATTGAAGACAACAAAGATAATATGGATCTTATTAAGGAAATATTAGAAGATGCGGGATACGAGATATTCGGGACGGAGACCGCAGAGAACGGGATAGAGATCTTGAATCGCGGGATCAAAGTGGATATCATCTTAATGGATGTATCGTTGCCTAAGCTTGATGGCTATGAAGCGACCAGAAGGATAAAGGAGAACCCCCGGCTTGCAGATATCCCGGTGATCATGCTGACAGCGCATGCTATGGAAGAAGATCGTGACAAAGGCTTTGAGGCAGGATGTAATGATTTTCTTACGAAACCCGTTGATGAAGAACTATTATTGCAAACACTAGCGAAATATTTATAAGGATGTGCGATGAGCATTAAGGTTTTAGTCGTAGATGATCAGGAAGATAACATCGAGTTGTTATCGCAAATGTTAGAAGAAAACGGGATCGAAGCGATCACAACGCAATCGGGCCGTGATGCGATCACACTTGCGCGCGCAGAAATGCCGGATGTTATTTTGCTTGATATACAAATGCCGGATATTGATGGCTATGAGATCTGTCGGCGCCTTAAGGAGGAAGAAAAGACCCGATCGATCCCCGTGATATTCCTTACCGCAATATACTCAAGTGAGAAAAATATCGTCAAGGGACTAGAGCTTGGAGCTTATGATTATATTACCAAGCCATTCCGCGAAGGAGAGCTTTTAGCACGCATAAATGTTATGGCAAAGATCAAACAAACAGAAGACAATGTGCGCGAAGAGTCGTATACCGATGCGCTGACAGGACTGTATAACCGGCGTTTTTTAGAAAAACGGTTTGCAGAAGAAATATCACGTTCCCTTCGCACGAATCTTCCCCTTGCCTGCTTGATGCTTGATATAGACCATTTTAAAAGCCATAACGATCTCTATGGGCACGAATGTGGCGATGCGGTCTTAAAGAAAGTAGCTGATACCATGAGGCACGCATTGCGTGCGTATGATACGGTGGCACGATACGGCGGAGAAGAATTCGTGATCATTTTACCATCTACTGAATATCATGATGCGGAATGCGTGGCGGAAAAAATCCGGCGAACCGTTGAAAAGATGGCCTTGCAGGCTAACGGCCAGACCGTTTTTATTACAGTGAGCGTTGGCGTCTTTTGTGCCAAAGGCGAAGAATTGCGACAAGGTATAGATGAATTTATTCGCAAAGCGGATGAAGCTTTGTATAAAGCAAAAGGCATGGGTCGCAACAAGATCGTCTCATACCGGGATATTTATCCAGAATAGGGCCTTCCTTTTCGTTCTTATTATAAAGTTTACATATAGTTAGTATAACAACGGCCGAGATCGAACGTATTGTGCTATTAAGATGAAAGACTATCAAATCGCAGGCGTTAAAGGGTTACACAGGGCACAGTATTTAAGGCTTGCATTAACGTATTGAAATCACTATAATTGCGGACTTATGCGCCCATGGCCTAATTCCCGCCATACGACGTGGCGGATCCACCGGAATTCAGGAAGAATGTCAGGGGGAGGATAGGGCATCTGACTACGGATCAGAAGGCTAGAGGTTCTCCACCACAGGATGTGGTGGATTCACCGCGAATCAGGAAGAAGGGTCAAAGAAGATGCGGTGAAGAATCCAGAGAAAAATCATGTCCTATTACGTGTATGTTATCGAAAGTATAAGCCATAGAACTCGTTATATCGGCAGTACGGTAAATATAGAAAAAAGAGTTGAAGAGCACAATAAAGGTAAACAGAGATATACAAAAAAGGGCGCAGACCGTGGTGCCTTAAATATAGCAAGACATTTGAAACACGCGCTGAAGCAATGCAGCGCGAGCGCTTTTTGAAGACAACTCAAGGCAAACGTTTTCTTAAAGAAATATTATAACAATATTTAAAAACGTAACTTACGCGCCCATGGCCCAATTGGATAGGGCATCTGACTACGGATCAGAAGGCTAGAGGTTCGAATCCTCTTGGGCGCGTTTTTTATTTTATTATGCAAGACCATACTTATTTCATGGGCCTCGCGCTTAAAGAGGCAGAAAAAGCCATAGAACATGATGACGTGCCAGTTGGTGCTATTATTGTCCAAAACGGGAATATAATCGCAAAAACACACAATCAAGTCGAGCTTTTACGCGATCCAACAGCACATGCCGAGATCCTTGCGATCACGCAGGCGGTCGCGACGATCGGTGATAAACGATTGCATGAAGCGGTCATGTATGTGACCCTTGAGCCATGTGTGATGTGTGCCGGAGCGATCGTGTTAGCACGACTTCAAACATTGTATTATGCAACGCATGACCCTAAATTGGGGGCGTGCGGGTCACGCATGGATGTGTTGACGACATCAGGGTTGAATCATTATGTGCAGCTATGTTCGGGCATTGAGCAAGAGAAAGCCGAAAGCCTGCTGAAACATTTTTTTGAACAACAGCGTATAAAAAAGCAATAAACAATAATTCCCGGAGGGCTAGTCTAATTTCCGCCACACGACGTGGCGGATCCAACGCTCTTTTTGGCGGAGGCAAGGCTACTTTCGAATAGATGACCAATATATAAGAATTACGGAGGGCTAGTCTAATTGGCAAGGCACCGGATTCGAAATCCGGCGGGCGTTAAAACCCATGGGGGTTCAAATCCCTCGCCCTCCGAATTATTAAATATCAAGGATAAAGTGAATAGCAACACTTTGTGCTTCCTTCCATAGTCTTCAACCTTTATCCTTTAACCTTATTTTATGGAGAGGTGCCGGAGCGGTCGAACGGGCTCGCCTGGAGAGCGAGTGTTCGCCAAAAGCGAACCCAGGGTTCGAATCCCTGCCTCTCCGTTTTACTCGGATAGGTATCTATGAATACGAAAAAAATTCGCGTAGGGATAAGCAGTTGCCTTCTTGGCCAAAAAGTCAGATATGACGGAGGCCATAAACTCGACCATTATTTACGCGATACATTAGGGCAATACATCGAATGGGTCCCTGTTTGCCCGGAAGTTGAATGCGGATTGCCGGTCCCGCGTGAAGCAATGCGCCTTGTCGGCTCCCCTGCCGCGCCGCGGCTGATGACATCACGCACAGGACGCGATCTCACAGAACAAATGCGATCGTGGGCAGCGCGTCGGGTTCTAGAACTAGAAAAAGAGGAGTTATGTGGTTTTGTTTTCAGGACAGGATCACCTAGTTCTGGCATGCGTGGCGTGAAAGTGTATAATAATAGCGGTGTTATAAAACAAGGTGTCGGCATGTTCGCCCGCCAATTTATGGATCATTTTCCCCTTGTGCCGGTCGAAGATGACGGCAGGTTAAATGATGCGGCCCTCCGTGAAAATTTCATTGAACGATTATTTGTCTTCAAACAGTGGCAAGATTTCCTAGGGTCAGATGGTTCGATAAAAGGCCTTGTAAAATTCCATACCGAGCATAAGCTTCTCATTATGGCCCATAATCCAAGGGCTTTGATGCTTCTCGGACGTTTTGTGGCCCATGCCAGAAAGTATAAACGAGAACGGCTTTTACGGCATTATTTCGCGGTGTTAATGGAAGCATGTAAGTGCCAGACATCTGTGAAGAAAAACCGGAACGTATTGCAACACATTATGGGATATTTTAAGAAGGATCTTTCCGCCGCAGAGAAAAAAGAACTTGCAGAGGTTATCACGCATTACAGCAACGGCTTTGTTCCGCTTATTGTACCGATCACATTATTGCGTCATTATGTTAAAAAATATGAGCAACCATATTTAATAACGCAACGTTATCTTGAGCCACATCCAATGGAATTGATGTTGCGCAATCATGTATGATCTCTATGAATGAAAAAAAGAAAGAAGTAAGACAATGATCAATGAAGGCGAAGTCATTCTTCTAATCCTTGCGACAGGCGTGCTTATCTGGGCGCTTATTAATAGAAAGAAAATCGCAACAATCCCGCACAGCGCATATCTTAAAAGCGGGTTCTATATTCTCTATGTTGCCTTTGCGTGCACGGTCTTTGAGGCACTATTTTGGGATACGACACTCAACATAATTGAACATATATGTTATGCATTATCTATGTTTTTTGTATTATTATGGACATGCAAAATGTTCGGGAGCGACGAAAGCTGATGCTGACTTTTATTAGTGTTCTTGATCTGATCTGCATCCTTCAAATAATGGCATCGTTCTTCATGCTTTATAAAGGGCAGAAAAGACGAATGCCGAAAAATCTTGTAGTTCCCTTTGCCTGTCTTTTATCGGTAACGATGCTCCGCGCGATCGGTGATTTTTTAGAATGGTCGGCGATAAGCCATGCGTTAAGTGATTATGAGGAATATACAGAGATTCTCGTGCCGATGCTGTGGGGTTTTATGTTTTATGCGCTTATGCAAGCCCAGACGGAAAAAACATTGCGCGAGAGCCAAGAGAATCTTGCAATAACCTTAGACTCGATCGGTGAAGGCGTTATCGTAACGGACATTGAAAGGTCCATTATCCGGATCAATCCACAAGCCGCGATTATTTTAGGTATTTCTGTCGATCAAGCACTCAATCGCCCCTTTGAAAAATATTTTATGCTCGTAGATAGAGAAACTTTAGAGAAAAAAAGTGGGCTTATAGAGCACGTTATGGAAAAAGGTAAAGTTGTAGGATTTGCAAAACAAGCGGTTTTGATACGGCATGATGGGACAGAACGCATCATTGCGGATAGTTCGTCGATCATTGGTGAAAAGCCCGATAATGTTTTTGGCGTGGTTACCGTATTTAAGGACATCACCGAGCAAACGCTTATAGAGGAACAGCTGCAACATTCGGAAAAAATGAATGCGATCGGACAACTTGCCGGCGGCATTGCGCATGATTTCAACAATTTGTGTACGGGGATCAATAATTATTCCGAGTTGCTCGGGAACCATCTTGCAGAAGATGCTAAATCACAGAAGTATATTACACAAATTAAAAATTGCGCGAATCAAGCAGCGGATCTTACGAGAATGCTCCTGGCCTTTGCGCGCAAAGGAAAGCTGGAAGAAAAACCTGTTGATCTCCATGCTGTCATTCGCGAGGTCATCACGATATTGGAGCATACGTTAGTGCAGTCGATTAAAATTGAATGTGTTTTGAATGCAAAAAATCTACATATACTGGGCGATTATGCGCAACTTGAAAATGCGATACTCAATATATCCCTTAATGCGCGTGACGCGATGCCTGAAGGAGGTATGCTAAAGTTTGAGACGCGGGATATATTTCTTGATGAAGAATTTTGTCGACTACATCAAATCGAAGTGACGTCGGGGAATTATTTGGAACTTTTAGTGTCAGATACAGGATGTGGGATGACAGACGAGGTTAAATCACATATTTTTGAACCGTTCTTTACGACTAAATCTATGGAGAAAGGAACGGGCTTAGGTCTTGCGTCAGTATACGGCACGATAAAAAGCCATCATGGGGCAATAGAAGTTACAAGCACGACCGGTGAAGGATCGACATTTGTTCTATACTTACCACTTATTGGCAACCAGTCCGGAGAGCAGCTATGAGGATACATTCTCTTCAGCATGTTAACTTCGAAGACCTTGCCTTTATTGCTGAATGGGCCGAGACAAATGATCATTCAGTCACTACGAGTCTACTTTTTCAAGATGAACAATATCCGCAACAAGAGGAATATGATTGTTTGATAGTTTTAGGTGGGCCGATGAGTGTTCATGAAGAGAAGAAATATCCTTGGCTTGCCAGTGAAAAACGGTTCATAGAAAATGCGATAAAAAATAATAAAAGTATAGTGGGAATTTGTTTAGGCGCGCAGCTTATAGCGGAAGTTCTCGGCGGCACAGTGACCAAGAACAAGGAGAAAGAGATCGGCTGGTTTCCCGTAACATTGATGGATCACGATAGTGCCCCCTCTCTTTTATCGTCGCTTCCCTCGACCTTCTATGCATTTCACTGGCATGGAGATACTTTTTCCATACCATCAAATTGTATAAAGCTTGCAAGCAATGAAACCTGCGAGAATCAAGCTTTTCAATATAATGACCGCCTTCTCGCCTTGCAATTTCATCTAGAATCAACACGAGAAAGCATTACCGCACTGCTACAACATTGCAAAAACGAGATGATATCGGGCAAATACATTCAAGATGAGCCAACAATTAAAAGAGCGTGTGGGTCTTTGCCAAAAGTTAATGCATACATGAGATCGATATTAGAAAAACTTGCAAGAAATCATGATACCTCTGCAAGGGTGGTTATGTAATGGACGGCGTAACTCTGCTTAAATATGTGGCGATCATGATCCTTGGGTTCATAAATGGAGCAATAGGGATCCTTGTTGGCGGCATCAGCATTATAACGATCCCTGCGCTTATCGTGATCGGCCTTCCTCCTCACATTGCGATCGCAACCAATCGTTTGGGTATAATCGGTTTGGTCGCTGCGGGATTTTATGAATTCAACCGACAGAAATTGATAAATTATAAAATAGGCATGATCATTGGTCTTATGGCACTCAGCGGTTCCGTTGTCGGGGCATATCTTATGTTAGGCATCGATGCGACGGTGCTCAAAAAAATAATCGCAATATTTTCAATGGCCCTTTTGATCTTATTGCTGAAAGATCCGCAGCGTGGGATGCACAACGGGGGCAGCATTATACGGAAGCGGCATTATGTGGTCGGTTCGTTCCTTAGTTTCGGTCTTGGCGTGTATGGAGGATTTTATGGTGCAGGAGTTGCGACGTTCTTGGGGTATCTTCTGGTCTTCTTCTTTGGCGAGACATTCGTTCACAGCGCGGGCACACGAACAATTCCCATGCTGCTCTTCTCGGTCGCCTCTGCAGCGATCTTCATCCAGCATGGTATTGTAAACTATGTGTATGCGGGATTGCTTTTTGTAAGCATGGGAGCGGGGGCGTATTGTGCGGCGCGGCACATAAAGGTGATGGGGAATAAATGGCTTAAAAGGATGTTCATCGGAATAGGGGCGATCATGGTGATAATGCTCTTGTGGCGGTAGCGGGCGGTTTAGCGGAAAAATGAAAGCAATGCTTTGAGGCCGGAACATAGTCGAGCGACATCATTCCAAGACCTTATCGAAAATAGTTGGCGCAACATATAGGAAGGCCTGAAATAAAAACTACGATACATTAGCTTATAAAGGTCTTTTATCTGCTGAACGGTAAGGTTTTCAAGCCGCATGACAGGGGTGGCAAGTGTATAGTCGTCCCAATTGTAGGTTAGGATCAGATCATGTTCTTTCGCCCATTTGAACATCGCGGTCCCCGGTAACGGCGTGGCGATATTAATGATGACAAGATCAGGATCAAGCGTATTTATGAATTCTATATTTTTACGAATGATTTCCTCGGTGTCTCCCGGGTTCCCTACCATAAAAGCAAGCCTGCATTCAATACCTGCAGCTTTGGTCCAAGTAACGGCACGCATGACTTGTTCAGTATTTATTTTTTTGTTGATATTGTCGAGTACGGTTTGATCGATATTCTCGATACCATACATGATCTGATGACATCCGGCTTGCTTCATTTTAAGCAACATATCTTTATCGACAAAATCGACACGGGCAAAACAAGTCCAAGAAATATCGATATTATTTTCCACAATAAGATCACAAAGACGAACAACGTTCTTTTTGTATACGGTAAAGGTATCATCATAAAATAGTATTTGTTTTATACCGTAATTCTTAACAAGAAAAATAATTTCTTCGAAGATCTTTTCCGCAGATTTAAAAACAAGCTGGTCACCGAGGGTCTTAAAACAAAAAGTACAACGTCCGGGACACCCGCGACTTGTGACCATGCTCATGGCCGGCAAACGCTTGTAGGATCCTTTAGCAGGCTGATATTTCAAGATCGGCAGAAGATCATATGCAGGCATTGGTAATTGATCAATATCTTTGATGCGCGGACGCGGCGGTGTTGTGATGATGAGGCCGTTTAAGTCTTTATACACGATGCCTTTTATATCGGATAATGGACGTTCTTGTAAAAGTTCAAGAAAGGTAAGTTCGCCCTCTCCTATGCAGATGATATCGACAGAGCGATCTTTCAGTACATCTTCGGGCATAGCTGTTGCATGGCATCCGCCGACGATAATGGTTACCTTGGGGTAGTGTTTTTTGCAAATAGCAGCGATATTGAGTGCTTTTTTTATATTGAACGTAAAAGACGTTATGCCGATCAGACGGACTGAATCATATGCGGCAACGCAAGATTCTCTGAAATACGCCTCAAAGGATTCGACCGACGGTGCGTATATGTTACAATCGATCAGATTGACCGAAAAATTATTGGCCCGGACAAAGCTCGCGATCGAGGCAAGGCCTAAAGGCGGAAAGTTGGAATTGATCTCTTTCCATATATTTTCTTTATCGTTGTAGAAAATAGAAGGAGAAATAAGCAGGCAATCAAGCGTTTTTGTTAGAACATCCTGCATCGCGTTGCGTCCTTGTTTTTAACTGATTGACCTTAAAAGAATTATATACTACTATGCTTGCAAAATAAATTAAAGGGTCTTTTTGAATAAGGCTTTTCTAATGCATATTCTATGTGTATAATGAGCTATATTCGGCAGCATTATTTTCATCAAGCAACACATACCCACGTATAATCTAACCCATTTGATGTTAAGGAGATATAAGTGTCATATCTGGTTTTTGCACGCAAGTTTCGGCCACAGCAGTTTGATGAGATCGTAGGACAGGACCACATAGTCACGACATTGAAGAATGCATTTCTTAAAGAGCGTATTGCGCAAAGTTTCTTGTTCGTAGGTTCGCATGGTATTGGCAAAACATCAACAGCGCGCATATTGGCAAAAGCACTTAATTGTCAGAATAAAGACAAGCTTCAACCCTATGAAAGTTGTGATAAATGTTCAAGCTGCAAGGAGATCATCGATGGTTCGGGCTTTGATGTGCTCGAGATCGACGGTGCGTCGAACCGCGGGATCGATGAGATACGGAATCTGCGCGATAATGTAAAATTCAAACCAATGCACGGGGCGTATAAAGTTTATATCATCGATGAAGTACACATGTTGACGCAAGAAGCGTTCAATGCATTGCTCAAAACCCTTGAAGAACCTCCCCCGCACGTAAAATTCATCTTTGCCACCACAGAATCGCACAAAATACCACAAACGATCCTTTCGCGGTGTCAGCGCCATGATTTTAAACAAGTAACGCTCGATCTTATAGTCAAAGCGTTAAGGACGATCGCCAAGAAAGAAAAGATCGAAATTGATGATCAAACCCTGTACATAACAGCCAAGAATGCGGAAGGCAGCTTGCGAGATGCGGAAAGTCTATTGGACAAACTGTCTAATTCACTCTCGGGAAAGATCACTCTGGCGGATGCGATCCAGATCTTGGGGCTTACAGCCACAAGTATATATTACGAACTTGTCGAGAAGATCATTGCTCGTGATGCGGAGAGCATTCTGAGCATCCTAAAGGTTGAAGAAGAAAATGGCAAGGACCTTGTGCATTTCATGAAAGGGCTCGTCGAGGTCATCCGCGATATGTTGATAATCAAAGTTTCGAAACATCCGGAGAGGTTCCTGCATGTCCCAAAAGAGGACGAAGTAAAGCTCGAACGCTTAGTGCACGATATCTCTATGAAAGAGATCTTATACTTTTTTACGGTCGTTCAGAATACACATCGCGCAGTAAAGTATTCGCCATTCCCCAAAATAGACATTGAGGCTGCCCTGCTCAAACTCGCATTGCGGGAGGACATAAAGGAACTAGCGGAAATTTTAGCGGAATTAGATAAATTGAAAAAAAGCGGTTTGTCCGGGACAATGGTCGAGAAGCCAGCGGCAGTAAAGCCTGTTATTGAATGTAAAGAAACAACGACCATAAAAAAAACAGTTTCTTCCCCCTCTCCTCTCCCAGATGTTGAAAAACCTACCACGCAACAACCGGCCAAGGCGGAACATAAAGCTGATATACAGGGATCAAGTGAAGAAATATTCAACAAGATACGGGACCAATGGAACGATATTGTACGGAGCGCAAAGGATCAAAAGATGTCGATCGGTACTTTTTTATCGTTCGGCAAGCCGGTCCAGATGAAGGGCGATCGCGTTACCATCGCTTTTTCTAAGAACAACAAACTTAATAAAGAGACGCTTGATATAGAAGCGAACAAAAGATTGATCGAAACAGCGGTCGCTAGCGTAACGGATAAGAAAGTATGCATAGAGTTTACGATCAATGATGTACTTATGGATGAGAACACAAAGCCTACATCCGAGGTTGATCAGGAAGAGACGGATTCAATCATTCAATCAGCGCTCGATATTTTTCAAGGCAGGATCGTAGAACAAAAAGAGAGAACATGACGGCCTATAGTGAAGTTATAACACGATTGATATCAGCGCTCGAGTCGCTGCCGGGTATTGGGCCTAAGTCGGCCGAAAGGATCATCTTCCATATTTTGAAAACGGATGAAGCATATGCGTGCGCCTTAGCAGATGCCATAGTCGAAGTAAAGAAAAAGATCTTCTTTTGCGAGATCTGTTTTAATCTTTCGGAAAAGAACATATGCCATATTTGCAGCAATCCTTCGCGTAATCACGAGATCATATGTGTTGTTGAAGAACCGAAGGATGTTATTGCTATAGAGAAAGCGGGTGGGTATAACGGCGTATATCATGTTCTGCTTGGTGCGCTTTCAGCGATCAACGGGATCGGTCCAAGCAAATTAAAGATAGAAGAATTGTTCGAACGAATACATTCGGGCGCGATCGAAGAAGTGATCTTAGCGACGAATCCAAATGCCGACGGCGATGCTACAGCACTCTACCTTTCTCAACTTCTTGCCAAAGAAGCCATCAAGATCTCACGGATATCCCGCGGCGTCCCGCTCGGGAGCAGTTTTGAGTATTTAGACCAGGCCACCATAGCCTGCGCATTACGCGACCGGCAACCCATCCATTTGATTCAATGAATAAAAGCAAGTAAATGGGGACGGAGCCCTATTTGACAAAAAAATGGCAAATAGGGCTTCGTCCCCATTTACCCATTTACTTGTTACTTTTCTAAAAGCAGAATACCGATCTGCCCACCAAATCCCATAGATATTTTTAAGGCCCGTTGAATGACCCGGTGAGAACGCGTGTTGCAATTGAGGTCAAAAGTCGCGAACGGCGCTTGCTGAGTAACGTTGATCGTGGGGAAAATAATATTATTGCGAATACTAAGGACCGTAATGATGGTCTCTATGGCTCCCGAAGCGCCGAGCATATGTCCCAGCATCGATTTTACGGCATTAAATTTGATCGAACGGATCTCATCACCGAAAGCGCGTATACATTCTTCCGCCTCATAAAGATCTCCGAGGACAGTTGCTGTCCCGTGCAGATTTACGTAATCAATATCACGCGGCCGCAGATCGAGGTCTTTCAAAAATCGTCGTAATGCTTGAGAAAGGACATGTGCCTGAGGATCAAAGCGCGTTGGTCCGCCAATGTCTTGTGCCATTATATAACCGCGAATGCGTGCATATATCTCGGCGCCGCGTTTTCGTGCGGATGATTCGGTTTCCATCACTGTCACGCCTGCCCCCTCTCCAATTATGAAACCGCTACGATATTTATCAAAAGGACGCATATCATCGGTCGAATATGCACCGAGTCTTTTATAGCCTGCTAACATAAGAGGAGTTATAGAAGCATCAGACGCTCCTGCAAGCGCAAGATCTATTTCTTCGGTCTTCAAGCCGCGTGCAGCCGCGATCATTGAGTGAACCCCTGTGGCGCATGCGGTTACCGTATTACATGCATAACCGCGTAAGGCAAATTCTCGCATTACCGACATAGCTGCATGATCAGCGAACAATGCCGGGAAACTTCCGGCGAGTAAAGTCGGGTCTTTTTTTATACGCTCAAATGTGACCATGCCGCCTTTACTGCTTGAGATCGACACAAAAATGTTCTTGTTTTGTAGCGAGTTTAGCTCTAGAGAAGCATCGTCGATCGCTTCATGAGTTGCGTGTAATGCAAAATTTACGCATGGATCGTTACGGTCATCATTATAACGAAGCGGGTCTTTGACAGGGAACGCTTTTTTAAGAGGCAGGTCTTTAACATCATATCCTTCTATATATTCAAGACCGCTTACGCCGCGCTCAAGATTATATAGGAACGTCGTCTTATTTGTGCCCAAAGAGGAGGCAACGCCAATGCCGGTTATTACAGGGGGGTCATTATAAAATATCATATGTAATTACAAAAAATGGTAATGAAGACTAGTTTACATGCGTGTTTCATAATGCAATATTTGGCCACTGATGCGGGTACGATCACTTGAAGATAGATAACCAATAAAGTTGGCAACTTCGGCTGGCGATGAAAATATTTTAAATAAGCTTTTATTCTTATGCTCTTCCTTGGCTTTCTCAGGGATGACATTGGTCATCGCCGACTCCATAAAGCCGGGGTTGATCCCATTTACCGCAATACCATAGTCGGCCCATTCGACCGCAAGTATTTTTGTAAATTCAATAAGAGCGTCCTTGGAAGCCGCGTAGTTCGCTTGTCCGAACGCGCCGTGAAGGCCTACGCGACTTATTATATTAAAGACCTTTTTTAACGTCCCCTTTTTTATAAGAGGGAGAACGCCGTAGGTAAGCCGTACGATCGCCTTAATATTAACGGTAATAACGTCATCCCATTCCTCTTCGGTCATGTTCCAGATCGTATGGTCACGGACAATAGCGCAATTATTGATAAGCACATCGATCGACCGGATATGTTCTGCGCAAAAAGCCAATAATGGCTGGATGGTCTTGGGTGAGGCAAGATTACAGGGTATGGCTTGAGCGCCTAAGGCTTGTAATTCACTCGCTTTTTTATAATTCGAATGATAAGTGAAAAAAACACGGGCTTTATGCTTGATCGCATAGCGAACAAGTTCTGATCCGAGAGCGCCCGTACCGCCCGTTATAAAAAATGTTTTATTTTGGAACATAACATGGTCCGTAAATGTTTATATATCATAACCGGCGCGCCGCGCTATGGCGTGATCGTCTTGATATATGTTCCCGGGGGTCGTTAAATAACCGCCGACAATAAAACCGTTCCCTCCGGCTTCGAGCGAGAGTTGTTGATATTCACCTAATCCTGCTTCCCTTCCTCCCGCGATCTTGATAGTAGCGTGTGGATTTATCAATCGGAAAACCGCGATCGTAGCGATTGCTTCAAGCGGTGTAATGCGACTGACATTTTCGAGCGGAGTTCCTTTGCGCGGATTTAAGATGTTGATCGGTATGCACTGGACCTGTTCTGCTCGTAATGCCAGGGCAAGATCAACGCGGTCTTCTTTCGCCTCCCCCATACCGATAATGCCGCCTGAACAAACTTCAATATCATGCTGACGCAAGGTACGCAGCGTTCGTAAACGATCAGCATATGAATGAGTAGTGCAGATGGTGGGGAAAAATCTTTCGGACGTTTCCAGATTATGATTATACCGCGCAATCCCGGCTTCCTTTAAACGGCGGATCTTGTTTTCAGAAAGCATTCCGAGCGATCCATCGATACGTAAATTCGTTTCGGCACAAATGAGTTTATAAGCTTTAAGGACTTGATCGAATTCAGAGTCATTAAGGGCCGCGCCGCTGGTCACAATGCAAAAATGTTTTGCACCGGATCTTTCAGCCTCGCGAGCTCGGTCAACGATCGTATTAACGGAAAGAAGGTCGTAACTTGTTATCTCCGTTTGATAATGTCCGGATTGCGCACAGAAAGCACAATCTTCGGAACAACAACCGCTTTTAGCGTTAACAAGCGAGCAGAAATCGATCGTATTCGAAGTGAACGTTTTCCGCACGGTATTCGCAGCGTGCGCGAGAGCGAGAATGTCATCTTCTGCGGTGAGCCCAATAAGCTCCATGGCGTGGGCTTTAGAAAGAAGGTTTCCGTTCAGGACGCCGTTAATTATGGTCTCAAGCGCTTTCATAGGAATATCCTCGTTGTGCCAAGATATATTTTATCTCAGGGAAAACTCTATTGGCGCCGTAGAATTTTCCGAGCGTAACATGCGGTTTTGGCATTCCGTGAAAATCGCTGCCTCCGGTAATAATGAGTCCTTGACGCTCGGCGATCGCACGAAAAAAAGAAGCATCGGTAGAATTATGTGTTGAGCAATATACTTCCAACCCCTGTAAGCCTTGGCCCTTAAGAGTAGTGATCAGTTCTTCGTACTTCCCTTTTTCCTTGAATCCCAACAGCCCGGGATGAGCGAGCACTGATATGCCGCCGGCTGCATTAATAATATCGATCATGATCGAAGGCGGTATTTTCTTGCGCGGAACATGACACTTTCGATCGGTCGCCAAATAGCGCTCAAATGCTTCCTTGGCCGAAGGAACGATTTTTTTCTGTATTAAATATTGTGCAAAATGCGGACGCGAGAGTATTTCACCCTGGGCGATCGCGTTCAGTTCTTCAATATCAATATCAATGCCGTGATCATGGAATTTTGCGATCATAGCGTGATTGCGCTCATTGCGGTGATCGCGGATCTCTTTTATCAGGTCCGTAAGATCGCTGACCGTTTCATCAACAAAATAACCAAGGATATGAAGAGAATGACCAAAAAGGTTTGAACTAAGTTCGACCCCGGGAATCAGAAGGCACCCTTTATTACGGGCCTTTTCGATCGCGGAGAAGGCAGAAAAAGCAGTGTCATGGTCAGTGATAGAAATGATCGGGATATTTCTGGCAACAGCAAGATCGACCACTTCCTCCGGAGGAAATGATCCGTCCGAGGTTGTAGTATGTATGTGCAGGTCGACGATCATGGGAACACTTTCTAAGGGACATGTACAAGGTCAGTGACCGGCCTAAAAGTTCGGCGATGGATAACAGACGGGCCGTGCTCTTGAAGTTTTAGTACGTGTTCCTTTGTTGGGTACCCCTTATGCCGCGCAAAATTGTATATGGGATAATGTTTATCATAAATATACATTAATCGATCTCTGGTCACTTTAGCAACGATGGACGCGGCAGCAATAGAAGTTGAAAGCGAATCGCCTCCTATTAAGCTTAATTGCGGGATACTGATCGGTAAGGTCATTGCCTTTCCATCGATGAGCAAATAATCAGGGACGATCACAAGATCGTTGACCGCGAGCGCCATAGCATGTTTGGCAGCTTCTAAAATGTTGATCTTATCAATGATCGTATGATGGACGATCCCGATGCCGACCGCAGCAGTAAGCATAATGTCTTTGAAAACAGACTCGCGTTGACGTTCTGTAAGTTTTTTGGAATCGTTGATACCTTGGATCGGAGATTCAGGAAGGATCACCGCGGCTGCGACAACAGGCCCGGCAAGCGGGCCACGGCCTGCTTCATCTATACCGGCGATACGTGAAAAACCGCTTTGTGTGAGTTCATTTTCGTATTCGAACATTATATATTGGACCGCAAATGATATAATTTTGAGCGGCGTTCTTTTTTTGACGCAACGACCGTAACATTTTCGACCACAGGTGAATGTATCGGGAACGTTTTTTCAACAGTATAGGTGCTACCACGCGTACTTTTTAGAACGGTGAAGTTTGCGCGCATCCCTTCGCCGCGCTTACGGATCACAACGCCTTCAAATATCTGGGTTCTTGTCTTGTCGCCTTCTTTGACCTTAAGCGAAACTTTAACTCGATCCCCTACTCGGAACGAGCTTACTTTTTCCTTTAAATATTTTTTCTCTAAAAGTGCTATTTCTTTCATTCTATCCTCCGTTTATTGTACTTTAAATTATCTATTATGCTAAAAGATCGGGGCGTTTGTTTTTTGTGATCGCAAGCGCCTCGTTTTTGCGCCATCGTTCGATCTCTTTGTGATTACCGCTTAAGAGGATCTCCGGCACTGCGTGGTTTCTATACACTCTCGGCCGCGTGTAATGCGGATGATCCAGCAATTTTGTTTGGAACGATTCATGTATGATCGATTGGTCATTCCCAAGCACGCCGGGGATAAGCCGTGTTGTTGCGTCAATAATACACATTGCAGCCAACTCCCCGCCGGTCATGACGAAATCGCCGATCGAGACTTCTGCATCGACCGTATGCTTGCGGACGCGCTCATCTATTCCTTCATAGTGACCGCAGATAAAGATGACCGCTTCTTTTTTGGAAAATTGTTTGGCCATTTTCTGCGTAAAAGGTTTGCCTTGCGGCGAAAGTAAAATGACCTTTGCCTTTTTACGCTTTTTCTTTATAGCCTCTATTGCTTCAAAGAGCGGTTCGGGCTTCATGACCATACCTGGGCCGCCGCCGAATGGCTTATCGTCACAGGTCTTGTGCTTATCATGCGTATAATCACGTAGATTATGGATCGTGATCGCGACCTTTTTCTTAGCTTGAGCGATCTTGACCATCGATTCGCTCAGTGGACCCGTAAACATTTCCGGGAATAACGTAATGATCTCGATCTTAAGCATGCGAAACACCCGCGTTATAATAACGTTGGTAGGCGCAGGCTTTAGCCTGCGTTGTATGGCGCGGACTAAAGTTCGCGGTTACCAACACGTTACGAAAGCGCTATGCCGGATTTTTTAATAAGGTCTTTGACGGATGTTGATGGTTGAGCTCCGGTCGACAACCAATATTTTATGCG
>JAFGJY010000037.1 GCA_016928875.1 Candidatus Omnitrophota bacterium
GCGCTCCATAAGCCAAAACGCTTCTTTGGTGCTGCCCGTAATGTGGAAGAGGGGGGGTCGCTTACTATCCTCGCAACTGCACTGGTTGATACCGGTTCGCGCATGGATGAAGTGATTTTCGAAGAATTCAAAGGCACAGGCAATATGGAGATCCAGCTTGACCGAAATCTCTTCCAGAAGAGGATATACCCGGCGATCGATGTTAAGAAATCCAATACCAGAAAAGAAGACATGTTGATGCATCCCGATGAACTAAATAAAGTTTGGATCCTTAGAAAAGTGCTCAACGAGCTCAACCCGACTGAAGCCATGGAGCTGTTGATCGAGCGGCTTAAAAAGGCTAAAACGAACGTTGAGTTCTTACTTAGTATTAATAAACAGTAATATTAAGGCTTGACAAGAACCGATTTACGACAATAATATAACCCTTTTTCACGTAAGTTTTTAACTGCTATAATGTAGTGACAAGTCGTGACTTGTCACTACTAACACTAATGAAAGGAAGCTTTAACCATGAAAGACAAAATTCACCCTAAATACGAAACAGTCAAAGTACGCTGCGCCTGCGGTAATACGTTTGAGACCCGCAGCACGGCCAAGGATATCCACCTTGATATATGCTCGGAATGTCATCCGTTCTTTACAGGAAAACAGAAACTCGTTGATACCGATGGCCGTATCGATAAGTTCAAGAAGAAATTTGGCGAAAATATCGTCAGCACTCCGAAGAAAAAGAAAAAGGGCCCGGTCGCAAAGGCAAGCGTTGCCGAAGATACCAATACCGATTCCAGCAATTAGTGCCGTTACACTCATAGCCACATAACAAAAACGAGGCGTTGCCTCGTTTTTGCGCTTTTAAAGACTGTTTAACCTTATATTTAACAATCACTTATTATGTTTAAGAAACTGGAACAATTGGAAAAAAAATACAAAGAGCTTGAGGCTTCTCTGGCTGATGATGCGTTCTTAAAGAATCAGCAAAAATACCAGGAAGCGGTCAAAGAATATTCTGACCTAGGCCCGATCGTCAAGGCGTTGCAGGAATATAAAAAGAGCAAAGCCGACCTGGAAAGCATCTCTGATCTTATTGCAAAGGAAGCGTCAGATAAAGATATGCGCGCTTTTTATGAAGAAGAACGGCACGCAGCCGAAAAAAAGCTCCTGGATCTGAAGACCCGCCTCGAAGACCTGCTCCTTGAGGGGGATGATCCTTACAAAGACCGAAACATTATTGTTGAGATCCGTGCGGGTACCGGCGGTGAAGAAGCTGCGCTTTTCGCAAGCGATCTTTTCCGGATGTATGGTAAGTTCGCCGCGAACCATGGTTTTCGGACCGAGACGATGAGCGCCAACCAAACCGGGCTTAAAGGATTCAAAGAAGTCATCTTTTCCATCTCGGGCAAAGGATGTTATAACAAATTTAAGTTCGAAAGCGGTACGCACCGTGTACAACGCGTGCCCGTAACCGAGGCTTGTGGCCGGATCCATACCTCCGCGGTCACGGTCGCCGTATTACCTGAAGCAAAAGAAGTCGAAGTAGAGATCAATCCTGACGAAATACGTATCGATGTATTCCGTTCATCCGGGCCAGGGGGGCAAAGTGTTAACAAAACCGAATCTGCCGTTCGCATCACCCATTTGCCGACTCATCTCGTTGTCATATGCCAAGATGAAAAATCACAACATAAAAATAAAGCAAAAGCCATGCGTATTCTACGTACACGGCTGTATGACCAAATAAAGGCTGATCAAGATAAACAAATATCCGAAGATCGTAAAAAACAAGTCGGTTCCGGTGACCGTAGCCAACGTATCAGAACATATAACTTCGCTGAACGGCGTGTTACAGACCATCGGATCGGCCTCACCCTGCATGCGCTTGATACGATTCTCGAAGGAGATCTTGATGAATTGGTAACCGCTCTTGCAAGCGATGAACGTCAACGACAACTCATGGAATAATATGATACAAGCAATTACCCCCCCTATAATTTCCGCAGAGAAAACGATCGCGGAACTTCGTAGTTTCGGCAATGCTTATTTGCTACGGTCTATCATGGATGTCGATGAGGCATTTCGCTGTGCGTCATTGCTACTTATGCATGTACTTGATATGACATCATACAGCGAATTGGTTATACGTTCACGTGAACACGTCAGCCCTGCGGTGATCGAACACTATAACGCTCTACTAACGCGCAAAGCAAACGGAGAACCTGTTCAATACATAACCGGCCATGCACCGTTTATGGACCTTATATTATGTGTTACGCCCGGTTGTCTTATCCCGCGTCCTGAAACGGAACTGTTGGTCGAACGGGTTATCGGTCATTTAAAGAGAGTACCGGGAACCCCTGTCGTTCTGGATATCGGCACAGGCTCCGGAAACATCGCTATCGCGCTTGCCCATTATCTAAAGAACGTGCGCATTGATGCGATCGATATCTCAGCGATCGCGCTCGAGATCGCGCACCAAAATGCCTGCAATTATGGCGTACAACATGTTATTTCGTTTTACAAAAGTTTTTTATTTAATGCAGTACCGTCCGAGAAGCAGTATACTGTCATTGTGTCAAATCCACCGTACGTGGCAGAAGCAGAACTTAATGCTCTTCAGCACGAATTGTCTTTTGAACCTCATGAAGCCCTTATTGCCGGCCGCGACGGCCTAGCGACCCTTGAAGAGATCATTGAATCTGCCTACGCTCGCCTTGAAGATGACGGAGCATTGTTACTTGAGATCGGATCTCGTCACGGTAAACGCGTGGAAAAACTTTTAAAGAACAAGGGCTATTGTAACGTTGCAATAATCAAGGATCACGCACAACACGACCGGATCGCATTCGGTCAAAAACGAGAATGATCACATGGATAAAATAGTTATAGAAGGCGGCAAAAAATTATACGGTGAACTCAATATTTCCGGTGCAAAAAATTCCGCGCTGCCCATAATCGCTGCGACCTTGCTCACGGATGAAGAATCGATCATAGAAAATGTTCCGCCGCTGCGGGATGTCGCCTCAATGCTTAAATTGCTTAAAACGCTCGGCGCGCGGGTAAGCCACGAAAAAGAGATCGTGCGTATCAAACCTTCACGTAATCTGAAATATATCGCACCGTATAAGATGGTGAGCACCATGCGCGCATCGTTCTGCGTGCTCGGCCCGCTCATCGCACGACTGGGCAAAGCAGAGGTTTCCTTGCCTGGCGGATGTATCATAGGCCCACGCCCGATCGATCTGCACTTAAAAGGATTGCAAGAGTTAGGTGTTAAAGTGAAGATCGAAGGAGGGTATGTTAAGGCTACGGCAAGCCGTTTGCGCGGCAATGACATATTTCTTGGCGGCGCTTTCGGTTCCTCGGTCCTTGCTACGGGTAATGTAATGATGGCGGCAACGCTTGCCAAGGGCACAACCTACATTGAAAACGCCGCTTGTGAACCTGAGGTGGTCGATCTGACACGTTTTCTTATAAAAATGGGGGCACGCATTGAAGGCGTTGGTACGCACCTTTTAAAGATCACCGGTGTCAAGAAACTGCACGGTGTGCGACATCGTGTCATCCCTGACCGTATCGAAGCCGGAACCTTTATGCTTGCCACCGCGATGATCGGCGGTAACGTGCTCTTGCGCGATGCATTGCCGGAACATAACGGAGTTTTGATCGATAAGTTAAAGACTATTGGCGTAACGATCAGAAAGCATAAGAATTCCGTGACTGTCGTAAAAAAGACACGTAAGCTTTTGCCTGTCAATATAACAACCATGCCGTACCCTGGATTCCCAACGGACCTGCAGGCCCAAATGATGGCGCTCATGACCGTTACCCCCGGCATAAGTGTAATAACTGAAAAGGTTTACCCCGAACGCTTCATGCATATCAGCGAACTTAATCGAATGGGAGCCAACATATTCTTAGAAGGATCCAGCGCTATAATTAACGGTACTAAGAAGCTGAGCGGGGCGCCTGTCATGGCTTCAGACCTACGCGCAAGCGCTGCGTTGGTCATAGCCGGGCTTGCCGCCGAA
Source organism: Candidatus Omnitrophota bacterium (assembly GCA_016928875.1). Lineage (GTDB taxonomy): Bacteria > Omnitrophota > Omnitrophia > JAHJGZ01 > JAFGJY01 > JAFGJY01. The sequence goes on from JAFGJY010000037.1 coordinate 4,029, forward strand.
GACCGATCGGAAGTACATAGGGTTTACCACCTTGACCGGGGATATTATAAGATCGAAGAAAAATTACGTGATATTGGCGCAAATATTTGGAGAGAAAAGGAATAAATGGTATAATTGACAAATTTTTTGAAAAAAGGAGGAATATCAATTGGCAGTTTCTATCAGACTTAAAAGGATGGGTACCTCAAAAAAACCGCATTTCAGAGTTGTTGTTGCAGACTCCCGTTCGCCACGCGATGGCCGTTTTATCGAAGAGGTCGGCTATTATCAACCGCGGCTTGAACCGGCTGAAATAAAGCTCAATGAGGAACGCATAAAATATTGGTTGTCGACCGGAGCTCAACCATCAACATCCGTCAAAGACCTTATTAAAAAATCCGGCATAGCGCTTTCGTAA
>JAFGJY010000038.1 GCA_016928875.1 Candidatus Omnitrophota bacterium
ACATAAGATTCAATTCTTGAAATGGTTTTGTTATTACGAAAACCAACACAAAACCAACATTTTTTAACCAATATGCCCGCAATGACGGCATGAGAACAATTGCCGTTGCCACTACAATTGGTGTCAGACACCTTTTAAAAGGTGTCTGACACCAATTGTGCTATCATCACTCATTTATCGCATCAATGAACGGCTGGCCTTCTTCTATGATATCTTGGCCACCTAAACCGTACCAGACCACAACATAACGGTACATTCTCTCAAAGAACTTATCTAAATTATTGATAAATGATGTCGGCACATAGATAAGATCCCCCGGTTTGACCGGGATATTATCACGCCTGTTGCCGTGCTTGATCATTTTCTTAAGGTCAAGCCGCACGACCTCAGGTTTATCGACCGTTCCTCTCATCAGCAACACACTTCTGAGCTCTGCTTCGTCTTTATCATAGCTCCCTGCAGTAAGGATAGCCTCTAATACGGTCATATCACTATTGAAGTTGTAAACCCCGGGTCGCACCACCGCGCCGACCACCATGATCTTACCGACTACATTTACTTGGATAGATACCTCCGGGTCACGAATGAACTTTGAAAGCTCCTCGTTAAGCAAAGGTTCGATCTCATACGCTTTCATATCTGCGACCTTGATGCGTCCGATCAAGGGCATAAAAATAAACCCGCTTTCATTGACCCGATAGATCGCAGTATTACGCTCGTCGCGGTCATTAAATGAAATAACGATATCATCGCCCGGCACCACTCTATAGTGCCGCCGTCCATCACCGGTGATGACCTCTATCTGCTCTGCAAGTATCTGCTCGTCCTTTTCTTTGTTCTTGCCGAGAACGAATGTTGTCTCGCTCGGGAACGCGATATCGAGCATCTCATCTTTGACGCGGTTCTTGATCGCATCGCGCACACCGTCACTGCCGCGTTCATTTTCAGCAATGCATAGACTTGTCAAACACGATATGCATAAAACCATGATACATAGTGACAATATATAGGTTCTCATATAGGACCATTTATAAAAGTTTACATTACGACCGCCGGCTCACCGCGCGGCTCAAGGACCGTTACTACTTCGTGTTCCTGGCCGCGTTCGAGCGGACACTCGATGTGGACCAGTGAATTATGCGCAAGGTCTATGATCCGCTGCTCATCAGGCACATCACCATCAGCATTGACCAAGATCTTGATCACCGGTTTGGTAACATACTCGGTATTGGCCCGAATGACCATCGCCGTCTCCCCTGTATTAAGCCGCACAAGCGTCCCCACCGGATACACTGCGAGAAACTCGATAAATTTCTTTACACATATCTCGTCAAACAAGCCGTCTTTCTTCATATCAATGATCTTCCGCAGTGCTTGATGCGGATTGTAAAAAGGACGATATACGCGCGGATGGGTCAATGCTTCGTATACATCGCATATGGCGATGATCTTGGCCCACGCTGTTATCTCATGCTTCTCCAATCCTTCCGGCGCACCGCGCCCGTTCTCGCGTTCATGGACTTCTTTGATCACCGTGCGCAGATCTTCAGAAACGGCTGCCTTGGCCAAGTCTGCCGATCGCGTTGAATGATGCTGCACCTTTTTTCGCTCAGCAGCACTCAGGTCCTTTTTCCGATTGACCAGCACACTATGCTCGACCATCCCCAGGTCGTGACATAACGCGCACGCCCCTATCTTCAAGAGTTCGTCTCTCCCGAGCCCAATACTGCGACCAAACCCCACAGCTAAGATGAGCACGTTCGCGATATGCGCAACTAAATAGTCATTTTTAGAATACGCATACGAAAGCAGGAGCAGGTCGTTATAAACATCCTTAATAAAAATATCCACGACTGCCGTAACGGCCGGAAACACATCCTCTTCGTTTATCTCGCGTTTTTCATGCGCTTTTATGATCAAAGAACGCGCGGCCATTAATAGGTCATGGTAGACGGATGCCCGCTCTTTGCTTATGTGATGCCCGCTCTTATCCTGCACGGGGGCCTCTTCAACCGGCGCGTAATACCGTTTATCAGGAGTGTCATTATGATCTCCCTGATCGCGACGGATCATATCTATGAACCTGACCATGGGACCTCCATGCTTATCTGTTCCATCACCTTATAGATCATTGCAGCATCAACGATCGTTTTCCCCTCGACGAATGCCGATAAAAGCGCCATGTCCGCTATACTGTTAATAACGCGCGGTATGCCGTTTGAACATTGAAAGATGGTCGACATCACATCATAATCGAATATCGGCCGCGTTGCACCGGCAACACGCAGACGATGTTCTATATATTTGACCGTATCTGTCTCGTTCAGATTCGAGAGATGATAACGGATCGCAAGCCGCTGTACGAACTGCGGCAATTCGGCGAGCTTCTCCCGTATCTCAGGCTGTCCTATCAAGATCAAATTAAGTAAATATTTATTATTCTGCTGATAATTCAGTAATAGCCGTAATTCTTCGAATGTTTGCACATCGTCGATCGCCTGGGCTTCGTCGATGATCACCACGGTCTCTTTCTTGCGCACCATGTTCGCATAAATAACTTCATTGAATGCGCGTAAGAGTTCCACTTTGGACGTGAGCCGTTTCTCATTCCCGCTTAATTGATATGTGATCTCTTCAAGGAGTTCGGAGGCGGAATAGCGCGGATTCGTGATGAGGGCCACGCTATATTTCGAGCTCACAAGCTCATTGAGGAAGACGCGGCTCAGGACGGTCTTACCGCACCCGTACCCGCCGGTAAGCAGCATCGCGCCCTTGGACCCGCGCACCGTATAGAACAGCCGCAAGAGCGCCTCTTCGTGGTCTCTTGAATAATAGAGAAAACGAGGGTCGGGCGTTGTCTCGAAGGGTTTTTCTTTTAAGTTCCAATAATCTTTATACATGACATCCTTTGTGTATAAATATTATGTCTGCTTGTGAGTCTTTTCTTCCCTGAACTCACTGATGACCTTTTTTAATGCCGATGACCTGATATTGTTCACATCGATCACGGCTTCATCATGGAAAACATTTCCCGCAGCGGGCTCAGCTTTTTGCGCGCGCGGCGCATTCTGCGGACGAAGCAAGCGTGATGTCGTGAACGTTTCATTCTGTTTTTTAGAAGTCTCGGCCTTCTCCGGCGCAGGCCGTGTCGTGATCGTATAATCAGATGTTGCATTACTCTCGGCCTTTTCATAGACCGCCTTCTTAAGCGATACCAGCTTCTGCTGGAGCACGGCCGCAGCTTCGATCTCTTGTGCCACGTCCTTCTTCGGCCGTTCAACGATCTTTTTAAACGGTTTCTGTGCAGAATTGTCCTTCAATGCGCGTGCGGTCTCCTGCTTCTTGCCTGCCAAATAGCTCTTGCCGGTATATTCGAGGAACATTCCATCCAAGCGGCGCAGCAACACATAGGCAACGATCTGCATGAGCGCAAAGGCGATCAGACCCGCCAGGAGTAAAGATCCTACCAGCTTCGCGGTAAAGACCTCACTGAAGAGCCGTAATTCACTGGGGAGGAATGATTCGACCGCGACTATTGTCTCACCGTCATTTATCGTTACATAACGAATGACGAATTGGTCCTGATCGAGCTGCCATGACGCTTTGGGCGGGAAATAAAGCCAGCCTTCTTTATCAAGCCGCATTTCATTGACCATCTGAGCGTGATAATTCTGCCATATCGCATTTCTTCTCTCAGATAAAGACTCGCGCGGCACGACAAAGGATCCGTCTTGTTTAATTATGTAAAATGACATATCCTGCAATACTTCCATCTGCCGCAGAATTGGATACGTAAGTTGCGCTGCCGGGTCCTGCGCTGCGCTCATTACGCGCACACGCGCAGCTTCAGTCATGCGATCCAAGAAGGCACCATTTTGATAGACCTTGCCCGCAGCTAAATGTTTACTCAGTTCATCAACCGATCTCTCTACGGTCTTAAGCCAATCCGCGGACACTACGCGCTTCTCAATATTATCCTGCCACACGCTATTGCTCTGCAACGATCCAAGCACCGCCATTTGGTGCTTAAGCTTCCCTGAAGCATCGTTAAGCCCCGCAAGCCACTCCCGCAATTCATCGGTCACGCTCCGCCCCTGGCCCTCTGTCTCCTTGGCACTAAAGACCACAAACTGTTGAGCGATGGCCTGTACGACGCTATCGATCACCAGTTGCTGCTGAGCGAGCGCCTGTTTGACCTGTGCATACCCGTAGAACAGGATCCCGATCATCATAAAAATGATGACAAAGGCCGCAAGGCTCAAGGCTACGATATTTTTAATTCTCTTCATGTCCATGGTCAGTATCTCTGAAAACAGGATTACGGATTATCTACATCTCCGGCAACCGACGTTACGACCTGTTTCTGTTCTTCCGCAACGTTCATGTGCGCATGTTCTGAAAGGTCTTCGACCAAAAAAGCATTCTCACCTGCCACATTATTATTAAAAACGTCTATCAATATCTTTTCGGTCCTCAGTTCGCGCGAAAGCATCTCACGTGATGATGCGAGATTTCTTCCCACGATCATGAGTACCGAAACATTAAGCAACATGCCGGTCGCTTGCAGGACCAGTGCGATGATATAGAACTGATTAGCACTGCTCTCAAGGACAAGCGCGCTTAAGCCCAGGATAAAACACGTGCTGTACATGAACACGACCGTCTGACGCTCACTCAGCCCCAGATCCAGCAAGCGGTGATGAAAATGGTCACGCCCCGTATAATCGAGCCATTCTTTGACCGTCGTCACACGACCGCTGATAACACGGCTCACCGTTATGTAGCACATATCGAAGATAAGCAGTCCCAGGATCAACACCGGAATACCGAGTGCGATCACAGGACCTTTATCCGACCATTGCCCGAAAAGGGCAACAGATGCCAGCACAAATCCTAAAAAGGTACTGCCCGAATCTCCCAAATAGATCTTGGCCGGCTTGAAATTAAAGAACAGAAAGCCAACGCCTGCACCGATCACCATGATCGCGATCAGTGACACTTCATAATGGCCGCTGCTCGATGAGATCAATGCAAAGAATATAGCGGCTATGACCGCAATGCCTGTGGCAAGGCCGTCAACACCGTCGGCAAAATTAAGCGTATTAACGATCCCGAGTATCCATATGATGGTAACGGCGATACCAAGCCCATTGCCCCACCATGTATCCGGCGTGAAGGTAACGACAAGACCGCTTGAGATCACCATAAGCGCTGCCGCGACCTGGCCTATGAGCCGTACCGTTGATGAAAGGCCCACGATATCATCCAGCACGCCGAGCACGAAGATGATACTCCCGCCAACCACGATGCTTGTCACTTCAGGGCCTAATGATGTATTAAGCAACACCCCGAGGGTAAAACTGATAAAGATCCCCACCCCGCCCAAAAGCGGTGTCGGACAGATATGATGTTTTCGCTCATCAGGCACATCGACGACATTGTATTTTTTTGCAAGCCGGATAATGAACGGTGTCGTGCAGGCAACGATCATGAAGCTTTGTAAAAAACCAACACTAAAATGGCTTAACAGGAGGGTTCGGTTGTAAACGCAAATGCAAAAGAGGAAAAAAGAAAAGAGCACGATCGAGAAGAAAATGACCTTCTCGATAATGTCGACCGTTTTGTGTGATGATCTATGCAGTTTAGTATCGTGCATAAAAAATTCTACTAGGTTTATAATTAATAGTAGTATTAGTGATCACTGCTTAGAAAAGACCGTTTTGTCCACTGTTTTGCTCTTGTCACCACCTTCATTGCAAAAACAATGCACAATTCTGAAAAATAATTATCTTTTTTGGATTTTTTTATGCGTTTGCGCTAACTCTAATGTAGATAATAAGATTAAGATATAGGAAGGCACATCACATGTCAAACGATGCAACGATGAAATTGGGAAATTGCGTGTTGCTAGGCAGGATTTACCGCATAAATAATATTTTTTGCCGAGAAGATTTTTCCCACTAAAGTCCTTTTAAACCGTGATCATTTGAATTCTCAGCCGACAAGCACCTTAACATCTTTTTTATCAACATAAAGAAAGCCCCGCTCTATGGCGAAGGTCTTCTCGGTTTTAGCGGTCTTAAGCACGATCTTCCCTTTTCTGAGCGGTGTGACAAGCCGCGTATGTCCCGGCAGGACGGCCAGCTCGCCTTCTTTGCCGGGAAAGATCGCGATATCACACGCGCCCTTAAAGAGTTCTTTCTCCATATCGAGGATGTTAACGTTCACTGTAGCCATGGGTATTATTTCGCTTTCTTAAAACGTTCTACAACTTCATCGATCCCGCCGGCCATGTAAAAAGATTGTTCCGGTATCTGGTCATGTTTACCATCCAATATCTCTTTAAAACCGCGGATCGTATCCTTGAGCGATACATAACGGCCTTCTTTGCCGGTAAATTCGGAGGCAACAAAGAACGGCTGTGATAAGAAACGCTGTATCTTGCGGGCCCGGGCAACGGTCAGCTTGTCCTCTTCGGTCAGTTCATCCATGCCAAGGATAGCGATGATGTCCTGCA
>JAFGJY010000039.1 GCA_016928875.1 Candidatus Omnitrophota bacterium
ATAACATTGTTGCTCGCCTATCAATCGCTTTTCGGACATGTGTATTCAGCTCTTGCACTCTTGATCGCGTGCTACATGGCAGGACTCATCATGGGGAGCGTGGTCTTCACTCGTATTTTTGCTGTCTTGAAGAATATATCGTTTGAAAAACTTTTACCTATTTGCAGTGCGTTCATGGCTCTTTTTTGTCTTACGATAATGGCATATTTCATTTCATTCGATCGTGTAGCGGCATCACTACGATCACCACATTTATTCTATCTCTTTATTTTTATAGCGGGAGAGATCGGCGGAATTCAGTTCGTGATAACAAATGCCTATTATCTGAATACTCAAACTAAATCAGACAATAAGATGGGAAATATATATGGAAGCGATATGATAGGTTCTGCCTTGGGCGCCCTTATTACAAGTTTGATCCTGATCCCGATCTACGGATTATCCCATGCCCTCTTTGCATTGGCAATCTTAAATGCATCCGCCGCGGCCTTCATTGGCATCAGATCCCGGCGTTAAAAACTTGTGAACTGTCCTGCCCGATAAATAAAATATTCTGCTACAAACACCATAATAAACGCTAATATGAATTTGACCCGCTCTAACCACGTGCTACTCTTGGGTAACGCTGTCACCATGCCGGTAAACGTACCAATGATGAGCAATAGCGTACTCATGCCCAACGCGAACGAGAACATAAGCAAAATACCCATAACAGCATTCTGCGTTCCACCAACATAGACGAGCAAGGTTCCCAATACCGGTGCAGTACATGGCGCGGCAACAAAGCCGGAAGTCATTCCGATCACAAAGGCGGGTATAAAACCTTTTTTCTCTCCTGCCTTTGGCAGTAAAAAGGCGGGCACCTTGATCTCAAAAAAACCGAACATCGATAAGGCGAACAACAAAAGTACATTTGCAAGCGCGAGATTTACCCACGGACTTGTACTTATTTGCCCGAACAAGCTGCCCGTTAATGCTGAAAAAAGACCGAGCGTGGAATATACGAGCGATAGACCCAGGACATAACTTAACGATAACAAAAAAGCATGCGCCTTTGAGCGCGAATCGCGTGCCCCAATAACACCAACAATGATGGGGATCATCGGATACACGCAGGGAGTAAAACTGGTCAAGACCCCGCCCACATATGCGAACGGAAGAGCCAACAATGGCTGCCCTTCCAACAAAACATTTAGTTGTTCAACTATGTAATCCATTCCCTATCCCTTCTACGACAGTTGTATTATTCTTCGTTAAAAACCTCGGCAGTATAAACAAAAAGCTCCGCATCTTTCCAACCATCCCAACCGATCCCGGCTTTATCCTGCGCACAATGCCCTAGAAACTCTTCTTTGGACCAACCCGTTTCGGTCGCAACTTGCGGCAAGAAGGTGCCGCTGCGGAATCCTTTCTTGATCCATATTCCGTGTTTTCCTAATACAATTTCGTCTATATTATTTATTTTTCGCATCGACGAAAGTACCGATATCTCGATCTCAATATCTTTTAATTCTTCCACCCGCAGCGGGGGGAACCGCGGATCGCGTAACGCAGAATTAAGTACAAATTCCTGTACCGTTTTATACAAAGGATCATTTGATGTAAAACACCCGATGCATCCCCGTAATCTACCTTGTTTATGCAAAGTTACAAAAGCACCATTCTTTGCTTGCAGTTCTGTATCATCGACTTCAACTGTATTTTTCTGGCTGGTCGTAAAATAGTTTTGGAGCGACTGCCGCGCTAAACTCAACAATTTTGCACGTCCCGCATCCGATATTAACTGTTCTGACTTGACATTATTCTCTTCCATAGCTTCCTCACCTTCGTTCTTTATTATCGCGATCGAAGTATATCCGACAACCCTTGACTTATCTCCAGCCGTATCGCCGGAGTTAGCGTATTTCAAGACCGTAGCCTCATTCGCGCCGCTTATCTCAGCAAGCATCATCGCTGCAAGTAACGGCCCCTTACCACAGGCGTCCAGCTTATTACCTTTCACCCCTTCCAAACATTTTTGTAACGAAAGCGATGTTATTATATCAATAGTCCTCGCATCACGCATCTTGGCTTCATTGTACGGCTCATAATGCGAAAGATCGGTTGAAATAACGACCAATGCTTTCTTATCGGCAATGATCGGATAAAGGGCATCAACAAGACGCCGCGCGCTTTTTTCCGACATATCACACATCACAAGCGGAACTATTTTAAGATCAGGGACCGTCTCTTGCAAGAATGGTAACTGAACCTCGAGCGAATGCTCGCGTGCATGCGCTGGCGGATAATAGGTGAACCATGGATCGCGCATTTTTAATTCCTTAACGATATCCTGATCGATCGGCACCACACCCAATGGTGTGGCATATCCCTCACCGTCGTAGATCGAGATACCGGGATAATAGGTATGATGCGAGAATGCGATCACAATAACCGTATCGTATTTAACCCCGTCGATTTCTTTGTATGCATATGCGGCCACTGGCCCTGAATAAACATACCCCGCATGCGGCACTATCAAAATAAAAGGATCTGTCGTCAATTGCTTCTGCGTGACCTCATTGAGATATTTACGGATGACGTGCGACAGCGTATCTGCATCGTTCGGATAAAATGCACCATTTACAACAGGTTTTCTAATATCCGCAACTGCAAACGAAACCGAAATGCCTGTAATGAGCATCATAGCTACAAATATATACACACCCCCGCATCTTTTAATCATAGGGCTTTATTCTCCATCATGATCAAATAGGTTCATAGTATCTGGCTTCCTTAAGATCGCTATACGCCGGATTCTTTTCATTGTGCCCGGAACGATATTTCAAAAAGGGACTTACGAATAAGAACGAACCAACACAAAGGCACATTATCTTAAGAAAGCTTCGTCTTGTCGTCAAATTATTACTGAGTAACATTTTTCTTCGGCAGCTCCCATTGTTCATAGTGTTGGGCTGGATGGAGCGAAAGACCGAGAGAACGTATTTTTTTGATCATAGCTTCGGTCTTCGGGTCACGGGAACCGTCAGTTACACTATCATGAACGCTTGTACTGACAGCGTCGTTCTCTCCCCATACAAACACACAAACACTTCCCATAAACGTCAATATAAAACATAACATCAAGAAAAATATGCCAGCAATACTTGTTTTCTTCATATTACTTCTACCTCATACGATTATCATACCCGCATAACCAACGACTTGGGCGGTATCACCGGTAACGGCACCACTCGTTGTGTATTCAACGAGCTCACCACTTTGCGCACCCATTATCTTTGCCATTATAAGCGCCATGTAAGCCGGCGCGAAACCACACATCGATATATTATGCTGCGCAACGACCGCAGCAAGCATTTTCTCATCAAGCCTAATGATCGCATCGATCGCCTTGCGGTCCTTCTCGCTCGCCTGTTGCTCTGATTCGTAATGGGTCATGTCGCTCGAGACCAGAATAAGAACATTGTATTCCATCAATAAACTGCCAATAGCTTCGGCGACTTCTCGTAATTTATGCAGGTCATGGCTACCAATCGCCATCGGTACAATATTCACATCCGGCCTTACGTGTTGCAGGAACGGCAATTCAACCTCTAGCGAATGTTCCTTTTTATGGGCCACATCATCTTCTTCGATCAAGCTACTTTGACGTACGACCTTTTCCGCTAATTCCTCATCAATAGAAACCTGTCCAAGCGGTGTTATCCACGAACCGTTCGTCATGATCGAGAATGGCTCACCCAATCCGGTATGATTAGGGCCAAGCATGAATACTGTTTGCGGAATGTTAACTCGCGATATCGTCTTGGCGGCAGTTGCACCGGAATACATGTATCCGGCATGCGGCATGATAACAGCGTATGCATCCTTTTTGTGATCGTCACTGACAATAGTCTCTTGCAAATACGCCTTGAGCGCTGATCGTGATGATGGATAGAATTGCCCTGCTACACACGGAGTACGAAGAGTCATATAACCCTCCTTTGGCGGTACGTTCCATTTCGATCAAAAGATCGTATTCAGTTGCTCGAGACTGGCACGGATATCGTCTTTGGTCTGATGCCCATGAACCTCGATCACTTTGACAACATCATCCTTTATAAATGATTCAAGTGCTATAAAATCGACTTCGCCAAGACATGGCATGTTGTGATCGCGGTAATGCCGCACATCATGCAAGTGTACCCCAAACATATCGCGATGAAATCGCTCGATGTATTCACCATAACCGTAAAATCCTAAGGTTTCCTGGATCACTGCATGGCCGACGTCATGCCAATATCTGAGATTCTCTTTGCGAAAATATTTAAGAAGCGTTTCTATCTCGTCCGGCGCCGGCAATTCTCGCACATAAAACCGGTTCTCAAGTCCAAGGATGATATCCTGCGCCATCGCATCTTTTGTAAGTTCAGAATAACTCGTTGTCAATGCATCAAAATGTTCTTTTATTTTATCGCGGCGCTCCTCAAGCATCCCATGTTTAATAGTCTCAAATTCACTTGAGTCACGCTTGCCCTCTTTAGCAAGATTAATGATCTGGCGCATGCGTGATTGCATCTCAACACGACCGGAATGGATGACCACATATGTACCGCCCAGTTCTTTCGTGGTCGCTATCGACGCACGCGTACACTCAACTGCACGTTTTCTTTCATTTTCATCGACCGCAGCCAAAGAAAAACAATCCGGCAATGCTTTGCTAATCTCCACCCCTTCAGGCGTCGGGCAAAAATTATGCACCCCCGTAATACGTATCTCACCAGCTTGCAAACATTCAAAGACCCCTTTTAGTTTCTCACGATCGAATTGAAAATTCAATTCCACATTAACAAAACCAAGATCACGGATCTGGCGTACTATCTTCGCGCCATCACGTTCTTTGAGCGTGTTCCACGATGTTGAAAAGGCAAATTTATCGATGATCTGTCGTTTATTGGACATTAAGTAGTATACTTATATGTGTACTGTGCATTGATTACACGGTCTAGCACAATGATTGATAATACAGTTTTAACTTTCAGCGAGGATCTTCCTTGTTTCCTCTTTATATCCCTCGACCCCGGGTTGCAAATACGTCATGCGCCCAAGTCCCCGCAATTCCCCTTCGACAGCCACGGAAACTTCCAAGAAATAGAGGAATTTAAAAAGGTTATATGTATCGATCCGCGGGATACTGATAACACAATTGAGCACTCCGTTTTTAGTGAAATTAATTTCCGTCCCCTTCTGCGATGCATTCTGAATAAAGCTCATCCGCTTCCCTTCCAGCACTTCTAACTCGCCGCCGATGCCGCTCTTACTTGGAACAACAAAATCACGCGTTTTCTCATACTGTTCGACCCGAACAAAGACAACCAGTTTGTCTCGCGGCCCACCAAGTATCCCATTAGCGATCGAATGGTTACCGGTCGGCCCTGTAGTCGCGATGATGTTCTGCCCCTGCCCCTTCTCCTGCAATGATTCGGTACTCAATTGCGTAAACCAATCCCCGATTAGCTTTAATGTTTTGGAATAGGGATAAAAAACGATCGACGTTTTTTTCTTCTCTTCAGCCAGATAATTGGCTGCTGCTAGCATGAAGGGAATGTTCTTTTCTGATGATAGGTCTGTATAACAGAGTGCTTCTGCATCGTACAACCCGCGCACTGCCGCTTCGACACGTGCACGTGGGGTCTCCTTACGTGCATCGGCGCTGACGGCCAAGACCAATAGTCCTACCGGAGAAGCGAATGAAAACCGCCCACCCACGCCATCCGGTACTGGTAATAACCCACGGAATTTGACCTGCTGCTTTTCGTTCAATGCATATAGTGCACTTTTTGTATTAAGCCCGGTCGTAGCAACTATATTTTGTGCATATTCATTGGTATTCCGGCCGGCTTTTTTGAGCGCCTTTTCAAGACGTTCCTTAATGATCAAGAATGCCGCTATAGTCTCACTCGTTGTCCCCGACTTCGAGATCACGTTAAAGATCGTCTTCAGGAGGATGCCCTTTTCATCAAGATACAATAATAATTCCGCTAGTTCTTTTGGATCGAACGTATCGCCAACAAAGTATATTTCCGGCGCTCCTCCGCGCGCTTTACGATCAAGTCCATTATGCAAAGAATTATTTAATACCCCATGGATCGTCCGGCCACCCAGATCCGATCCACCGATGCCAATCGTCACAAAAGCCTCGGCTTGAAATGTATCACGAATATCTTGCGCGATCTTTATGACTGCTGCAATGTGCTCTTTTTGTTCATGCGATTTGGTCCATGCCCGTAAATTCTCGACCAAGGTTTCATACGAGCGAGCTTCTTTTTGAAAATTATCCTGGATGGCTTGCAACTTCTTCCTGAGCTGTTCGAAATCCGACATGCTAAGTCGGTCACGTTCTTGGATAGTTGTCGCAAAAAGGTTATCGAAAACAATACGTTGCGTTTCCTTCTCCATGTGAACTTCCTCCCCTCTCTCTTTTGAAGAAAAAATTATACCACAGCTCTATTATATTGAAATCATAAATAGTTAAGATATTACCATAGAAATGCTGGAATACTTCTTCTTGGAAATCGTAATAATTACGTGTAGAATTGTTTGAATATATTGCATATTTTATTTAATTAATGAGCATTTATTATGAGGCCTAATATACTTGACGAGCTAAAATTACTGTGGCAGGCCATGCTTTCATTATGCTTCAGCCACATCTGCGTTAACTGTAAATGTGAACTAGAACTACATGAAACGCATCTGTGTGCTCGATGTAAAGATTCATTAACATTGCTGCCCGATAGCTGTTGCGAACGTTGCGCACATCCGCTTCCCCTTACTTCAAATGACATCATTTCGTGCCCAAACTGCTCAGGAAGACATTTCTATCACAAAAGAACAACTTGTCTCTACATACTCGATGAAACGTTGAAGAACCTTTTTCATCAGATAAAATATTACCGTAAACACTGGCTCCTTGATCTGTTTCGTATGGACATCAACACCCATACACAACGCTTGCTTCAGAATATCAAGGTCGATTGCATCGTGCCTATACCTTTATCAAGGATGAGAATGCTCCAGCGTGGTTTTAATCAGGCCCACATAATTGCTACCTCAGTCGGCAAAGCGCTTGGCAAGCCCGTCATTACAAATATACTCAATAGAAAAACTGGTCGTGTTCAAGCTAACTTAAAGCGAAATCAGAGGTTGACAAAACAGAGGGGAACTTTTATGATACGCCGAGCTCACCTCATTAGGGGGAAACATCTATTGATAGTAGATGATATTTATACGACTGGCAGTACGGTCAATGAATGTGCACGTATACTAAAAAAACACGGCGCGCGGGCGGTAAATGTATTTACTCTCGCAAGGACTATATAACGCATCACATTTGATTATAATAAGATAGGGTAACAGTGAAAATCCTCGATAAGTATATACTCAAGAACGTATTTCTCCCGGTGGTTTTCTGCTCATACACCCTCATTCTGCTTTTTCTGATCGCAGACGTCTTCGACCATTTGAGCGAGATATTAAGCAATAAGACCCCCATCTTAACGGTCTTGCGATACTATTCTTTACTGATACCTTACGCGTTCTCACAGACCATATCGTGGGCAATGTTGCTCGGATGCATTTATGTGTTTACAACATTTACCAAGCATCATGAACTGGTTGCTATGAAAGCAACTGGCCTGGATATTGTGGCGATCGCAACGCCGATCGTTTTTACGGGTTTTTGCCTGAGTATCATTACGTTTATCATAAATGACCGTGTGGTACCTCCGACCTTCCGGCTCTCACAGGAGATCAAAGAAGCGTATATTAAAACTGACGCCGATCAGCGGATGGAACAGACGATCGAAAACATTACGCTTCTTACGGACAATGCCCAGTTCTATGTGAAATCCATGGACACAAAGACAAATGAGATATCCGACGTACGTGTACATTATTTAGATGAAGCTCATGACGTAGCAAAGCGGATCGTTGCTAAAAAAGGGACATGGAACAACAACATATGGACATTGCATCAAGTTTCGATCTACGACCTTGACGCTCAGAAGCGCATAATCGGGGAACCGCACTTTTATCCCGAACGGACATTTCCTAATTCTCCCGTACGACCTCAGGATTTCATCAGCGCGAACAAATCTCAGATGGTACAGAGCATCAATGAAATAAAAGCAACTGCGAAACGTCTGCGCCGCAACGGCCTCGACGACCGCTCCGAACAAGTTGACTATCACGATCGTATCGCAAATCCTTGGATGAATCTCATCATTATTTTGCTTTTACTTCCTTTTTTAGCGAGGACAAATGTGCGAAAAGGAATGGTGATCAGTATCGTTCTCTGTATACTTGTTGTTTTTGGATATACTGTCGTCAATGCATTCGTACTGGCCTTGGGTAAAAAAGGTATATTAGCTCCTGTAATAAGTGCTTGGGCTGCTCATGCCCTTTTTGCAGGGACTGCGCTTTTCTTCATGAAAGAAGCTAACCACTAATCAAAAAGGGGACGGAGCCTATTTGGCAAAAAATGTCAAATAGGCTCCGTCCCCTTTAATTTCTATATGTCTTCTGCAATGTCCGCGACATGTTCCGTTAACGCGATAACATCTCCTTCTTTAAACCGAATATTCTGCAGGCGACCTGTCATCTCGGCAACGATATTATACGTCGTCTCTTCGACCATCACTTCAAATAACGTATCACCGATATGCACATATTCATCTTCATCATAGAACCACTGGGCTATTGTTGCATAACGATCGGCCGTCACTATATTAGGTAACGTCACTTTACCCATATTGCTACCACAGTTTCACTTATGAGCCTTATGCCAATTACTTCCAGTGAAACCATATCACACTATTTACAATAGCAAATTATGCGATACATATCAATAATTATATGGCCCCGCGCATAAACGTTTAATCATGTAGGACAGAATGCATCATTGCGAATACTTCCTCAGCCATATACGAACTCCTCACAAACGGGCCGGCAAAAACATGTTTAATTCCCAATGCATACCCCATTTTCCGATACACATCGAATTCTGCCGGAGTCACGAAACGGTCGACCTCCACGCATTCCATCGAGGGTCTTAAATACTGGCCGATGGTCATTATGTCGCATCCACATTCAGCCAGATCGACAACGACCTGATGGATCTCATCTTGGGTCTCCCCCAGGCCTACCATAAATCCGCTTTTTACTAACATTCCTCTGAAGTTTTTCTTAACAGATTTAAGCACAGTAAGACTTCTTTCATAATTGCCCTGGGGACGAATGGTCTTAAAAAGACGCTCTACCGTTTCGATATTATGGTTAAAAATATCTGGGGCAGCTTCAGCCACGGTATAGACCGCTTCAAGTTTTCCCCGGAAATCAGGTGTCAACACCTCAATGGTAATGTCTCGCAATGAATTCTTGATCAATGTTATCACATCATAAAAATGCCGTGCACCGCCATCGGACAGGTCGTCACGCGTGACCGATGTCAAAACAACGTGGTTTAGCTTTAAACGCTTGATCGCCTCAACGATCCGGACACCTTCCCCTTCATCGACCGTACCAGGTCGGCCCGAAGTAACCTCGCAAAATGTGCAGGCGCGAGTACAAACATCCCCCAGTAATAGAAAGGTCGCGCGATTTTTTGAATAACACTCGCCTTGATTAGGACACTTTGCCGAGGCACATACCGTATTCAACCCCAGATCACTGATCACATAACGGGTCATTGATGTCGTTTCAGCGGGAACCGATTTTCTAAGCCATTGCGGGAACCGCGATTGTTTTCTCATTTTATCTCTCTATAAAGTTGCTGTTTTAAAAGCATCTGAAATGATCTCGGATAATGTTGGATGCGGAAATGTTATCTCTGCCAAACGATGAACGGATAGCTTGAGCTCCATGGCAAGTGCGACATACGAGATCAACTCTGTCGCATGTTTTCCCATCATCTCTGCCCCCTTGATCAAGCCCGTCGCGGTCTCCACGTACAATACGAATACTCCCTCGATGGCGCTCTCACAATGCGCCTTTCCATTGCTGCCGAACGGGACGCGTACTTCTTTGACCGATGGTGTACGACCAAGAGCGCCTACGAAGGCGATCTCGGGATCGGTAAAAATGCAATTAGGTATCGCATCATATCGTGGCGATACTGTACAAGGCGCCAATATGTTTTTGACGGCGACTTCTCCTTCATGGAACGCGGTATGTGCTAATTGTGGCGCATTGACCACATCGCCAATAGCGTAGATCGTTTCTATATTTGTACGTAAATATTCGTCGGTCTTAACAAAACCTTCTTCGCACACAACACCGGCGCGATCAAGCGCACACGTATCAAGATTCGCCATCCGGCCAACACACACCAGAACACGCCCCGCCTCAATGCTCGTGCCTTCATCGGTCGTAACAATGACCGTATCAGCATTATTACGTACCGTCTTGACCTTAGCGGTCAAATACATCTGAATTCCTTTTTTCTTAAATATCCCCTCAAGCCTCTTAGCGAGGCTTGCTGAAACAAAAGGCAACAGCGCATCTGTCATTTCTATGATCGTAACTTCACATCCGAGCGATGAGAGAATAGACGCCCATTCGCACCCAATATACCCGCCACCGATAATCACAATTTTTTTCGGCACATTCGATGAAACAAGCATTTGTTTTGAATTGCAAATATATGTCCCGTCACATACGATCCCGGGAATGTCCTTAGGCCGTGAACCGGTCGCAATAATCGCATGCTTAAAACGATAGTTAGTTCCGTTGACCGCTATCTCAGACGAAGAAACGAATGAGGCCGTACCTTCGATAAAATCGTACGGTGCTTTCTTGACGGATAACTCACTGCCCTTTCGCAACTGTTCCACGATCGCCGTTTTTTTTGCGAATAACTGTCCAATATCGACCGACTGCAAAGACACATTGACGCCGTACTCACCGCCTTCTCTTATTGATTCAACGATCGAGGCGCCGTGCACCAATGTTTTGGTCGGAATACACCCTGAATTAAGACATACCCCGCCGACATGTTCTTTCTCCACTAGCAAAACTTTTAAGCCTGCCTGGGATGCCACTCTGGCCGCCCGTGTTCCTCCGGGACCGGCACCAATCACGACAAGATCGTACATTATGATTAACCCTCTTATTTCTTGCTCATTACTTTGATGAAATATTCTACTGACCTATCATAGGTCGATTCAGCATCAGTCGGGAAAAAACAACCCGGAATCTCCCCTATTGAACGATGATAAAAAACACACTCACAACAGATACCACGCTTCTCGCAACTATACGTGCACGTGCATTTCTTCATGTTTTTTTCTTTATTATTACAGGTGTTTGCCATTTCACCCTCCTGTACTTTTTCTTAATCTGAACGGTAGCCGCAGGCTTTAGCCTGCGTTGTACCATAGATGTGTAAACAGCATAGAAATAGGCGCGGGCTAAAGCCCGCGGCTACCACTCTATCTAATGATTTGGCGCGCCTAGCAGGACTCGAACCTGCCCACCCAGCTCCGGAGGCTGGTGCTCTATCCATCTGAGCTATAGGCGCGTATTTTCTTTAACAAGCGCGATCGTGCCAAGATCAGCCACACGAACGCCTAATTTAGCACGCATGAAAGAACAATTGCGTAAAGGAACCGTCCATACATTTTGCTTCAATGTTTTCCGCATGGCACTACGAAAAAGTGGGTATGCTTTCATCACGCCGCCGCCGAATATTATGGCTTGTGGATTGAACATTTGAATCATACTGCTGAGCCCCAGCCCAAGGTCAGTTCCCATTTCTTTATAGATCGCACGTGCCATTGCGTCACCTGCACGCGCAGCCTGCTCAACATCATACGCATTTAGGCCACGGTTAATCTCCTTTGCGACCTTCCACAATTTACTGCGCTTCCTTTGAGCCGCCGATAATGTCCTTAATCGCTCCTGCGCGATCTTGGCTATCGCAGTTCCACTGGCATGCGCTTCGATACACCCGCATTTTCCGCAATTACATTTGCGGCCGTTCGGATGCACGACCATATGCCCGATCTCACCTGCATACCCCCGCGCACCGTGCAACAAGCGACCATTGGCAACAATACCACCACCGACCCCGGTTGAAACTGTGATGTATATGAAATCCTTCAACCCCTTCCCTGATCCAAAGAATTTCTCTCCCAAACAAGCAACGTTCGCGTCATTGTCCAGGAAGATCGGCACATGAAACGTACGTTGCAACAACTTCCCGATCGGGATCCCAGCCCAACCCGGAAGGTTCGGAGACTGACTTATCACGCCCTCGACCGGATCGATAGCGCCCGGCACACCTACCCCGATCGCCTCAAGCTGCTTTTCCGCCTTCCATTTTTTTAAAAGCATTTTGATCGTGCTCAAAATATCGTTGATCGACCGTTCCGCGTTCTTTTTCACCTGCGTGGATAAAACATATTTCTCTAAGATCGAACCGGATTTGCGCGCTATAACAACCGATATCTTCGTACCACCTATATCAACCCCGATTATGTATGACATCACGTACTCCTTGATATTATGCATAAAATCCGTGTTTATAATGCCGTCCCTAAATATTCACCCTCTAGATCATACTCGAACCCCTTTTTGACTTTGACCCGCACAATATCCCCAACCTTGATGCCTTGCTGTTTTTTAACGAGTATCTGACAATCGATATCAGGGGCATCCATATATGAACGCCCTGAATAATATCCCTTTTCAGTCTCGCTCGGGCCATCAATGATAACTTCAGTTGTCGTACCGACCATCGCTTCGTTTATCTCCCTTGATATGTCTTGTTGCATCAACATCAGGTCCTGATAGCGTGATTTTTTTACTTTATCTGATACTTTCTTCTTCTCTTGGAACGAAGCCGCATCCTTTTCATCGGAATAGAGAAATGCGCCTAATCGTTCAAAGCGCGTCTCTTCAATAAATTTGAGCAATTCATTAAACTCAACATATGTCTCACCAGGGTACCCGACAATCATAGAGGTTCGCAACGCAACGCCCGGTATCTTTGTACGCAATTTATCAATAAGCGTACGAATTTCTTTATGCGTGATATTCCGTCGCATGCTTTTCAGGATCGGATCGCTTATATGTTGCAGCGGAATATCGATGTACTTACACATATGCTTGGAATGTGCGATAATGTCAATAAGTTCGTCATCTATGTTATTGGGATACAAATACAATACACGCAGCCATCGTAGCCCATTGATATCATCAAGTGCGCGCAGCAATTTCGCCAGTAATCTTTTCTTATAAAAATCAACGCCGTAATAACTCGTATCCTGTGCGATCAATATGATCTCTTTTGTGCCCGCTTGTACCAAATGTCGTGCTTCTTGAAGGACCGCTTCGATAGGCCTTGAACGATACGAACCTCGTAATTGTGGAATGACACAAAAGGAACAGCGGTGATCGCACCCTTCCGCGATCTTTATATATTTTGTGTGCACCGGAGTCAAAAAATAACGCGAGTAATACGTGTGCTCCTGTTCATCTTTCTGACTGATGAACTTCTGCAGCGCTTCGGTTTTGTCCAAATTCTCGATACATTCTGCGATCTTATCCAGCGTAAATGTTCCAATCATCGCATCGATATCCGGCACTTCACGTTCAAGGTCATCCGCAAACTTCTGAGGCAAACAACCGCACACAACGATATGCTTTATTGTGCCGGCACGTTTCATCTCAACGACTTCCAATATGACCTGGATCGACTCTTCACGTGCTTGTTCTATGAAAGAACATGTATTAACAAGAACAACGTCTGCTTTCTCAATAGCATCAACAATCGTATGACGCTCTTTCTGCAATGTCCCCAATAGCACTTCACTATCAAGCAAATTCTTAGGACAGCCTAAAGAAATGATCCCTATCTTCATCGATCTATGCCACTCCCCCCCTTTATCCATGAAAGCAAAGACGCCCCTCTAGGGCGTCTTGTCGTTTGCTTCTAATAAAATTAGTCGCGATCAACCAATATATCGCGCGCCTTGCTCCCTTGATACGGCCCAACAATACCGTTCGCTTCCATCATATCAATGATCCGGGCAGCGCGCGCATATCCTAATCGAAGTCGTCTCTGCAGCACAGATACGGAAGCTTGTCCTGTCTGTAATACCACCTCGACGGCTTGATCGTACATCTCGTCCTTCTCCATTGAAGTGTGGGCAACTTTACCGGCAATAATGTCTTGGACAGCTTCTAAATATTCGGCGCTCTTTTGTTCTTTGACGAATTTGACGATATCTTTGATCTCTTTATCCGATATGAACGCTGATTGCGCGCGTGTGGGCTTCGCTTCACCGGGTTCAAGAAAAAGCATATCGCCTTTCCCGATCAGTTTATCCGCACCGATCATATCCAGCACGGTCCGAGAGTCGACTTTACTCGCAACTTTGAACGATAAGCGCGCAGGGAAATTTGCCTTGATAACACCGGTAATAACATTGACCGACGGCCGTTGGGTCGCAAGGATAAGATGTATACCTACAGCACGGGATAATTGCGCTAATCGTGTAATCGCTGCTTCAACTTTATCTGACGCAGTCAACATTAGATCCGCCAATTCATCGATAATCACAACAATATACGGCATCCGCGACGGTATATTATCGGCCTCTTCCTTTTCAGTACGGACGCGTGAATTGAAAGTGCGAATATTACGCACCCCCACTGCAGCCAGTAATTTATAACGGTTTTCCATCTCCTGCACTACCCAATTTAGGACAGTAGCAGCCTTCTTTGGATCCGTGACCACCGGAGACAATAAGTGCGGAATGTCATTATAAACCGAAAGTTCGACCATTTTAGGATCTATCAAGACAAAACGCAATTGACTCGGATCAAGCCGATATAACAACCCCACGATGATCGAATTCACGCACACTGTCTTGCCGCTACCGGTCGTCCCCGCTATCAAGATATGCGGCATATCCGC
>JAFGJY010000040.1 GCA_016928875.1 Candidatus Omnitrophota bacterium
AGATTTCGATCTGGCTGGGTTCGCGGTCGGGATCGTGGGACAAAAAAAGATCATCAATGGGTCTAATGTAAGATCCGGAGATAGCGTGATCGGACTGCTTTCGTCCGGATTACATTCGAATGGTTTCTCTCTGGCACGCAAAGTTTTTTCTCAAAAAGAATTACGCGGGCAGTGGGGCAAGAAAATGCTTGTTCCAACGAAATTATATGTAAAGCCAATACTAAAACTCACCCGTGCTGATCTTGTCAAAGCGATCGCCCATATCACTGGTGGCGGATTTTATGATAACATCCCGCGCGCCCTACCAAAAAATAAGAACGTTATCATTACAAAAGGCTCGTGGCCAATTCCTTCCATCTTCAAGGAAATCCAACGCCGCGGAAATATTGACGAAAAAGAAATGTTCCGCACCTTCAACATGGGGATCGGCATGACCCTGATCGTTGCAAAGAAAAACGAGCGAAAAGCACTTACAACGCTTTCACATCTTGGTTTCCCTGCCCGGGCAATCGGTACTGTTATCCCAGGGCAAGGAAAAGTAAAACTTATCTGATCCCTAAAGAAATTTTTCTAACACCGCCCGGCCATTCATTCCTGCAGTCACTCCATATCCAAGTGCTTGTTTATTCACTATGCTCGCTTCGGCTTCCAGCAATCCATTGATCGTCTTGATACCACCGTCTTTTTTCAGTTTTACCGCTGGGAAATTGAATTTCTCGAGGGCTATTACATCGAATGCGCCACACGCGACCATCCCCTTTCCGGTTGTCGCAAAGATAATATTGAAAGGTCCACACGGTACTGAGTAAGCCATTGCCATACCGTTAGAAAGTTTGACCTTTTTTGATTCCATAGTTTCCTCCTCTTTGATTAAAAAATACGGATCTCGCCGAACTGACCGTCATATCCTGAAGTTATTGAAACTATTCCTGCGCGCAATCTTCTGATCCCTTCCGCAAATCGTTCACCTACGACATTTTTTATTTTGTCATATTCCGCAAAAAGCAGAACATTAAACTCTGGGCCGATCTCACGTATCAATCGTGCATACTCTTTCTCAACTTTCTTCGAAGCGGTATTTTTAACTTGCATGTACTCAGCAATAATTTCTGATAATGGTGTTACTGAATAAAATGTTTGCTTACCAAAGTTATCCGGCCGTTCTCTATCTGCCAGCGCAACAACACGTGTTGCAACCCCCATGGTCAACGCCTTTCCGCATACAGGACATATACCATTATGTGCTTTACTGGCGTATGGATCAAGAGCTATACCGCATTCCCGATGTCCATCAAAATGATATTTTCCCTCTTGAGGAAAGAACTCGATAGTTCCTAAAAAACCGTTATCATATTTTAACGCATTGTATATGCCATTGTATGATAACTCCGTCTCAAAAATATTCGCTTCCCTGCCAAGTTTACTCGGAGAATGTGCATCAGAATTGGAAACCAAACGAAAACTATCGAGGAAACTACACAACCGGTTCATCTGTGGATCGCTTGAAAGTCCTGTTTCTAAAGCAAAAATCTCATTGGTAAGATCCCTAAAACACTCTTCGATAGTATCAAAACCCGACTTAGCTCCTAAAACCGAAAACCACGGGGTCCATATGTGCGCGGGTATTAAAAAACTTCGTGGATCTGATTCAAGAACTATCTCAAGCAAATCGCGTGCATCAAGCCCAAGGATCGGCCGGCCATCAGAATCTATATTACCGATCTTTGCAAGCCGTGTTTGAACATGTTTTACACTCTTAAAATCAGGGAAAAAACAAATATTGTGGACCTTACGGACTTTACCTTTTATTTTATAAATACTGCTTATTTCTGTCGTCAAAATAAAGCTGGTGGATCGCTTTTTAAGGCCTTTGATGGTAAAAAGTCCATTGTCTGCACTGACAAGTGTTTGTCGTAGTTCACCAAAGTATCCCGGATGTATGCAGTCGCCTGTCCCGACGACATCGATCCCTTTCAAACGTGCCCACGCATCCAGTGACCGCGGTTCGAGTTGTTTACTAGTCGCTAATGAATAATGTGAGTGAATATGGAGATCGGCTATAAACCTCATGGCGCTGCATACTATATCATATTGCTTGCCCACTTGCGAGAATGAATTAAGACAACAAGAAACAAAAAGCCCCCTGCCCATTATGACAGGGGGCTTTCTCTTCTTCTATTTAACCTCTACTCAACCTATGGGTTATTTCTTATCATCATCGTCAACTACCTCAAAATCTGCATCAACAACATTATCGTCTTTCTTGTCCTGCCCTCCCTTGGACTGCTCGCTTTGAGATTGGCCACCAGCGTTAGCGTTGGGACCCTGACCGCCCTGTTGCTGCGCTTGTTGTTGGTACAACTTTTGTGCAAGCGGATGACATGCATTTGTTAACGCTTCAAGAGCCTTATTCAGCTCGTCGACATTTTCTGAAGTAAGTTTTAAGCGGGCTTCCTTGATCGCGTCTTCGATCTTCTTTTTTTCATCCGCAGTCGCCTTATCGCCGTTATCTTTAAGCATCTTTTCGGTCTGATAGATAATATTGTCAAGATTGTTGCGCGCTTGCACGAGCTCATGCTTCTTTTTATCCTCGTCTGCATGTTCTTGTGCTTCCTTGACCATGCGTTCAACTTCTGCTTTTGAAATACCTGACGAGGACTCTATCCTGATCTTTTGTTCCTTACCGGTACCGAGGTCCTTGGCTGAAACATGCAAAATACCGTTAGCATCGATATCAAATGTCACTTCGATCTGCGGCACTCCGCGCGGCGCAGGTGGAATGTCAGAAAGGTCAAAACGACCGATCGATTTATTATATGTCGCCATCTCACGCTCACCCTGCAATACATGTATCGTCACTGCCGGTTGGTTGTCGGCTGCGGTCGAAAAGATCTCGCTTTTACGGGTTGGGATCGTCGTATTCTTTTCGATCAATTTCGTAAAAACACCCCCTAATGTTTCGATCCCGAGTGAAAGCGGGGTCACATCCAATAAGAGGACGTCTTTGACATCCCCTGCCAATACCGCACCTTGTATACCCGCACCGATAGCAACCACTTCGTCGGGATTGACGCCTTTATGCGGCTCCTTGCCAAAGAGTTTTTTTACGCGATCGATCACTGCCGGCATTCTGGTCTGCCCACCAACAAGAATCACTTCATCGATATCGCTGGCAGAAAGGCCTGCGTCACGCAAGGCGGTTTCACATGGTTTTGCAGTTCTTTCGACCAGATCCATTGTTAGTTGTTCGAGTTTTGCTCTGGTCAATGTCAAATTTAAATGTTTCGGCCCATTCTGATCTGCCGTAATGAACGGAAGATTGATCTCGGTCTCAAGTGAGGTTGAAAGTTCGCATTTTGCTTTCTCTGCAGCCTCTTTTAACCGCTGCACCGCCATTTTATCGCTTGAGAGATCAATACCTTGATCCTTTTTGAATTCATCGATCAAAAACTGTATCACTTTTTGGTCAAAATCATCTCCGCCAAGATGCGTATCACCATTGGTTGATTTTACTTCAAAAACACCTTCGCCGATCTCGAGGATAGAAATATCGAATGTACCGCCACCGAGGTCGTAGACCGCGATCTTCTCGTCTTTTTTCTTATCAAGCCCGTACGCCAATGCTGCCGCGGTCGGTTCATTTATAATGCGCAAGACTTCAAGTCCTGCTATCTTGCCTGCGTCTTTGGTCGCTTGACGTTGTGAATCATTGAAATAAGCGGGCACTGTTATGACCGCCTGGGTGACCTTCTCCCCTAAATACGATTCTGCATCGGTCTTTAATTTCTGTAACACCATTGCTGATATTTCGGGCGGGTAATATTCTTTGTCTTTAATCTTGATAGCGGCGTCACCGTTCTTCGCAGCAACGACCTTAAACGGTACGAGTTGTTCTTCATGTTTAACCTCTGCTTCTTTTCTGCCGATAAAACGTTTCGCACTGAATACTGTGTTCTCCGGATTGGTCACTGCCTGACGCTTTGCAGGAATACCTACCAAACGTTCCCCTGATTTCGTGAACGCTACTATCGAAGGTGTGGTCCGACTGCCTTCTTTGTTGGTTATAACTTTGGCCTCGTTCCCTTCCATTACCGCAACACACGAGTTTGTAGTACCGAGGTCTATTCCGATCACTTTTCCCATTGTCCGCCTCCTATGTTAATAGTTTGTATTGATTATTAAGTGAGGATTACACTTTTGTAAGAACAGATAATATGCCAAAAACAGCGCATTAACTTAACCTATTGTTATTAAATTGGTTATAGAAATACAGCGGGGTAGCACTATTATAATTATTCATTAATAGTGTGCCTTATTAACCCATATTTTTTTGGATTGTGCCAGGATGCACAGTATTAGAGGATGCTGATGGGATCAACGTCCACAGCAAGGTAGGAATCTTTTGCCCGGGAAACCGAAGCAATGATGGCCTGCGTCACCGCCCGCATGCGAACATGATCGACGCCTTTGATCATTACATGCCAGCGATAATAATTACGTAGTTTATAGAACGGCAGTGGTGCGGGGCCGATGACCTCGATCCCCCTTTCGTCCGCATGATCTGCATGCACTAACGTCGCTAATTTTTTACATCGCTCTTCAAGACCTTTTTCATTCCGTGAGCGTATGATGACATTGATAAGCGAACTGTATGGCGGATAGTTCAGTTCAGCGCGGTTCTTTTTCTCTTCTTCGTAGAACCGTTCATAATCATGATGGCGAGCGTACGTGATCGCGTAAGCCTGCGGCATAAAGGTCTGAATAATGACCCGTCCTCCCCGAGCACCTCTGCCGGTCCTTCCCGCTACTTGGGTAAGTAATTGGAATCCCCTCTCGAAGGAACGAAAATCCGGCAACGAAAGGATCGTGTCCGCATTGATCACTCCGACCAGCGTCACATTCGGAAAATCAAAGCCCTTGGCCAACATCTGTGTGCCGATCAAGATATCGATCTGACCCTGAGCAAACCGCTTTAGGATCAGGTTCGCTTCCCCGCGTTTCTTGACCCGGTCCGTGTCCAATCGCTCCACACGCGCGTTCGGAAAAAGCTTCTTTACGTGAAACTGGATCTTTTCGGTCCCCAT
>JAFGJY010000041.1 GCA_016928875.1 Candidatus Omnitrophota bacterium
ACACCGATCGCATGTTTTACTCCGCAAAATGTAGCGATCGCCTTCTCAAAATCTTCGACTGGTTTCCCCAAAATGAACGTCTGCTCGTCACATACGCGTGCCAGAGCAGACCCCACTTCATCTTTTATGGTCTTATATTGCCGTTTTAGATCTAATGGCGGAATGTTCATTGCTGCCCCATTATTTTTTTTTACGGTCCAAAGCATTATTAACGAGCGCGTCCGCTTTTTTCATGAATGCGTGGGTCCGCGGTAAATAAGAAAATGTATGGGACGGAAACGCATATCGCTCTGATTCAACGATGAAGAAAAGCTCTTTCATCTTATCATCTTTGACCCTATAGTGTCCCGTAACCTGCTTGACTACGAGCTCGCTATCAAGATAAAAATCAACGTGGGCCGGTTTGAATTGTTTGGCGATCTCGATACCGGCGATGAGCGCCAGATATTCCGCGATATTATTGGTCGCATCGCCGATGAGATCACTATGTTCGTACAAGATAGCATCATCGTCGGCACAGATGACAACTCCGATCGCCCCCGGCCCGGGGTTCCCGCGTGCACCGCCGTCTGAATATATCTTTAGTTTCATCATTCTCCTTTGACTCTATCATTATGGGGGCGACCCGATAGGTCGCCCTGTGTTTATTCTATGCTCTCAGCCTTTATTTTTTTCATCCGCTCATGCTGGCGTTCAGTCTGTCGTCATTGCGCATTACGTCGTCCCCGCAAAAGCGGGGACCTAGATCCCGGCTCGTCGCTTCGCTCCGGCCGGGACGACATCGTTCTAATGTTTTTCGGCCTTACGGCCTCAAGATGACATTCAATAACGGATTTGCGTTCGCTGTGCTCCGCAAATCCTACTTCGTGTCACTTTCTTCCTCTGCCAAAAAGCTCGATCTGTTTTTTTAGTATAAAACGTACGATCTCATTGCGATCGGTCTCCTCGATAGCCTCGTAGGAACCGCCATAACAGAACTCATATGCGCCATGTACCGGCTTATGTTTGGGTGATTTATCGCGTGCAACCTTTATAACTTGCTTGAATGTCTTTGGCCGCGTCTCAAGCTCCAAGGTGAACTCGATCTCAAAAAGATCTCCGAGGGAAAACTGAGTATTCATGAAGACAGACACACCGCCACCGCTGATATTATCGATCATACAGGGTTTGTTCTCACCCATTGCGGAATATTTTTTAACGCCGGCTACTTTATCCACGAGAACTTTATGATAGGTCGCATTCAACGTCATCGGCAAACGATAAAATTCGCGTCTCTGAAACCGCATTCCCTTACGCGGAATTACGCATTGAAATTCACGGCCGCCATATTGATCAAGACGAAAACCGATCACCTTCGAATCAAATTGATAGAGCGCATCTGAAGCCGGATAGATCACTTTTATGATCTCTCCGTCCTTAAGATGGATCTCCGTTTTATCTTTCCGCGGCGGCAGGAGAAAAAAGCTGTCGTCATCAAAATCAACAAGAATGCTCGAATAAAAATGCTGACCGCTCTCCGACATTACAACGATCTCGACGGGGGTATGTGCATTTAATTTAGCACGAACATCGGTAACAACTTCTCCATTGTGTTCCGCCATTATTCCATGTCCTTTTTCATTTTGTGCCGGTACATTTCACATTCTTGTTTAAAGTCACGAATATATTTATTAAGCTCTTCTATCTCTTGTTTCAATTTGTTCATGTGTTCCTGCACCGGATGCGGCAAGTCCCCGTGGTCAAGATTGACCTCATCGATCTTTTTACCGTGAACGCGAACGATCTCTCCCGGAACTCCGACAACAGTACAATTATCGGGTATCGGATCGACCACGACCGAGCCTGCCCCGACTTTAACATTGTTCCCTATGATTATATTCCCTAATATTTTAGCCCCTGCACCCACGACTACGTTATTACCGAGGGTCGGATGACGCTTACCTTTTTCTTTGCCGGTCCCGCCCAATGTCACCCCTTGATACAAGGTCACATTCTCACCGATCTCGGTCGTCTCGCCGATCACAACACCCATCCCGTGATCGATGAAAAAACCGGTCCCGATCGTCGCCCCCGGATGGATCTCAATGCCGGTGAAAAACTTTGTTATTTGTGAAAATAATCGTGGAAAGAACGGAATATGTAATTTGTACAGGAAATGACAAAAACGATGTGAAATGATCGCATGAAAGCCGGGATAGGTAAGTAATACTTCCAGTGCCCCGCCAAATGACCGCGCCGCGGGATCACGTTCAAAGATCGCTTTATAATCCTTATATAATGAAACGAACATCGTCCTTACCTTTTTTAATTGATTGCGTGCTTTGTCTATGATACAAAGTATTGTTTTTTTCGAAGAATGCCCCCTATTATAGTAAAGTTATATAATGTTAATCAATACAGATATTTAAAAATATGACACCATTACAAACGCGCAAAAAGGGACAATTAGAGCAAAGCCGGAACATTCCGCTTGAGAACATTGATACGATCATAGCTCTCCTTAAAAAAGAGGTTAAAGCATTTAAGCTGCCGATCGTGACCGAAATGATACAACTCAAGCGGGACCCTTTCAAAGTGCTCATCTCGACGATACTAAGCTTACGGACAAAGGATGAAACAACGCGAGAGGCGAGTTATCGCCTGTTTGCCGCTGCAGCGACCCCGGCTGAGATGGTAAAACTTTCACACGCGCACATCGAAAAACTGATCTATCCGGTAGGATTTTACAAGAACAAGGCACGCTCTGTTTTGGCAGCGTGCAAACGATTACTGGATGATTTTAACGGCATTGTCCCCGATGATATTGATACACTTCTGACATTTAAGGGCGTTGGGAGAAAAACTGCAAATCTAGTTATTACATTGGGTTACAATAAACCTGGCATATGTGTTGATGTGCATGTCCATAGAATAACCAATCGCTGGGGCATGGTAAAGACCAAAACCCCGGATGAAACGGAAATGGTACTGCGTACCATTCTCCCCAAAAAACATTGGATCATCATCAATGATCTGCTCGTCGCGTACGGCCAAAATCTCTGTCGCCCGACTTCGCCGTTTTGCTCCAAATGTAAAATTAAAAAATATTGCAAACAGGTCAATGTTGGGAAAACGAGGTAACATACCCTCCCGTCAGTGCATCGAGTTGGGCGCGGATCTCCTCTATACGGAGCTCATTAGCTATCTCAAGACGAGGATCGAATTCCATAAATAAAGCCCGTTCCCTTTGCAACCGTTTATACTCGAAATACAATCGCGTCACCTCGCGTAATATCTCATCGCGCTGATCCACGAGCGCGCGTTCCCTGATCTCGATCGATGTCTCTGTATCGTTCCAAATGAGCTCGCTCAAGTCCCAATCGACGCTGATGCCGTAGGCGACATCTTCTTCGTCCGGGCCATCGAGGAAAACATCGGCCTCAGAGGTTGACCCGCGATCGATATCGATATTATTCGATGAATCAAACTCTATATCGAATGAAAAACGCGGAATGAACGATTTAAGCCGCGAGCGCCACTCCCAACTTTTCATGCGCCTTGTCGAAAGCAATCCATACGCGATCGCTGCTTCCTGCAACTCCCGCACATGCGGCAGATCATCCTCAATGATCAAAGCTTCATCCCGTCCCCTGCTTAAGACTTCATTATACAGAGGGAGTGTATTGCTCTGTAGGGACAGGTCGCGACCTGTCCCTACATATCGCCCTATCTCACTATAATAAAGGGCGCGATCCGCACCGACTACAATTGTGTCCATTCTCCCCTCGTAAAGATCGAATGAATGAGTGCGTGAACGCGGTAGTGCGCTTATTCGTTTAAATAGCGGCTGCGCGTTTTCATCGTAGCGCCACAATGCATCCTTGCTGGAGAACAACAAACTATCCTGATCCGACAAAAGTCGCACATCACTACTGAGCGTATGCACCGCAGACGGCAGCGGCAATTCATCCCACCGCTCACCTCCATCGTTTGAACGAAAAAGCGTACTGTTAAAGACAAAGAACATACGCCGATCATCATTAAGCGAAAAACTTATATGCGATCTGTTGGTATGAACGGATGAATCATTAACATTATCGATCTCCTGCACATCATTATCAGAACTATCGCGCACTAGGGTCATGACCTTGCGCGCTACTGACCGTTCTGTATCGACTTTATATAATCCTTGGGACGTAACAACGAATGCCGTGGAGGGGAAATTGGGATGAAAGGTAACGTACAATGCACGTGTATCCGCCGGCAATCCGTAGACCGGGTCCCAGCTGTCTCCTCCATTGTCTGAAATATAACACCCATCGGATGCGCCAAGTAAGTATCGATCGCTATCAAAAGGATCGACCGCAAAAGTTAATGGCTGTGTCCCGCGTCTCTCAAATATGACGTGTGCATATGCACCATCAGCATTCATAGAATATATCTTACGCGTTGTGATGATGAAGAATTTCTCTTGATCATGATCCGGGATCATGACCGTGATGACCTCTTCATCGATCCCGCGTGTCTCAAACATCACATTCCACGTTGCCGCAAAATCCCGGCTGTCATAAACGTGCTTCCCGGTGTGGAACACTATGCGGTCCTTATCATGCGGATCAAGGACGACCTGCGAGATCAGGTGCGCAAGCGTTGCCGGGACCTCAAGCGGCCGCAATACATCGGTCACCTGCGCAAAAGCTGAAACACTCATCAAGCTTGTTATTAACGTTAAGAATATAATGTATGATCTCATTTTATTACCTCCTTACTTTTTTTTAATGAAATCCTATCTTTTTACGCGGCTTATTTTCCACCTCATGTAATGTATCTATATAAGTTATTATTTGTTTTAAGGTTGTTCCCTGGTGCGCCACTCGAGACTCAAGTTTATTTATTCGTTCAGATATATTTTTATTTTCAAACATTATTTCTCGTAATTTCACAAATGCTTGCATGATGAAAACGTTAACAGTTATAGCCTTTTTACTGTTCAAGACGCTTGACAACATTGCTACTCCTTCTTGCGTAAACACATAAGGTAAATATGTTCTTCCGCCTTGCCTTTTTTTTGAGGTCGCAAAATGCGACCTCAAAAGTCTAACCTCTTGTAACGTAAGCTGAAACATGAAATCAGATGGGAATCTATCAATATTTCTTTTCACCTGCTCATTAAGCCGTTTTGTACTTACCCCATATAATTCAGCTAAATCGCGATCAAGCATGACTCGTTTATTATTTAAAACAATTATTTTCTCCGTTATATATTGAAATGTTATATTCTCCTGTTTTTCATTCATAATATTTCCCATTTTGCATTCCATCATTGTTACTCTCTTTGAGGTGCCAATTTGTCACCTCAAAGTTATAAGACTATTTTTTAATATAAGTTGGTAATATTATGCATATTAATCATATTTTGTCAATTTATTATGATTATTTTGCATAATTATGGTCAAAAAAAGGCGGGATCGTTATAATCCCGCAACCACCCTTTCCCACCTCGTAGGTGAGTGGGATAATATTTTAACGATGTTTATCGACATCAATAAAGGCTGTTACGCCCTGATTTTCAGCCACATTTTCTTCCATTGCCGCAAGGTCAAGACGACGACCCATTAAACGATAGGAGAACGCACAATCAGGATCAAGATCATATGCCTTCACGATCAACTGACACGCACCATCTTCATAGTTCATGTACGCATATAATAATGACGGGCCGTACGCAGTAACGAACGGTATGATCGTCTTCGCTTTGACCGCTTGATAGAAGAGCCACAAGTCGCTCCCCTTCTCGGCAGCTTTAAGATCGATGATACACATACCATCGACCAGTTCTGCTTGACCGATCACTTCGACCCATTGCTTGATCGTTTCACCGCCGTACGTGGCGTACTTCACATCTCCGATCTTATAGACCGGGTCGATCGTGGTCACCGTGATCTTATCGAACGTACCGGTGTTGACCTGGAAACTGCCATTGACCGACAAATTACCCCACACCGAAAGGTTCCCGCTCATTGACGTATTGCCCAGCACGGTAAAGTTCGTATCACCGGTCGTGGTTCCTACGCCGACATATCCTGTATCACGGTCAATTGCCATTGCAACACTTTGATCCGCACCTGCAGCATGACCGAGGAATTCCAGTTTATTGGTCACTCCATCAGCACTACTATTGTACCGCATCTTAAATCCGTCACGCGTTGCTGAATCTGAATTTTCATACAATGCCACTTGAGCACTACCATGTGCGGTCGTATTACCGATCTCGACCTCAGCCATGTCAGTGATACCCGCAGCACCTGCATGATCAACAAACAACTTACCGCCCACAGAAAGATTATTATATACAGTAAGATTATTTGATATGAGTGTACTCGGTGCAGTGATCGCAAGAACACCATCAATCGCATTATCAATCGTTTCATTGTTAGCTAATGTCAACATGCCCCCAATGCTCAGATCACCGTTCTCATACGCCCACACCTTATTGCCATCAATTTCATAGACATAATCACCGGCATCGTCCCATTGCGATGCCAATATTGCCGTACCATCCGTAAGGAAAAGATTATTCACCGTAAGTGACTGGGCAATCGTCACACTGCTGCCAACCTCGATGTCACCTTCGACATACAGATCGTTAGACGCATTCATAAGTGTTGAGGCCGGAGATATCGTACCATCGCCGTCTATCGCATTATATGTCGGTACGGCCCCGGTACTGCCGCCAAATACGAATGTCCCAGACGAGGTTACATCACCAAGCATCTGCAATACACCATCAACAAGATTATTTATTTCCTCACCATTAGAGAAGATCAATTGCCCGCCGCCGGCTGTTGCGCCGACACTGAGTGAACCCTCGACCGCCACATTCTCCGAAACTGATAAGCTGCCCGCAACTGAAATATTACCGCCGATCGATACGTCGTCGTGAACATCCAAGTCATCAAATACCTTGAGGTCTCCGCCGCGTGATATGATCGCTGATCCTTCATCAAGACTTGTCGAGCCGATCTGTACCGGCTCGCTATTATTGGTTTGCAACGCAAGGGTCGCACCACTTGCCGCGTCAAGTTGCCCCGCGATCGAGAGGTCATCACTTATGACCACTCGTGCACCGTCAGAGCTGATCGTCTGGCCGCCCGAGAGCGCGATAGCACCGGCAATGCTTAAGCTTGTTCCGGCATTGGCAGGTTCGAGGAAATATGTTTTCGTACTGCCCGCATAATAGATCGGGCTGCGCATGAATGCCTGTGAACCGATCGCGCCAATAACGGTAAGATCATTGCTTATGAGCGTGTAATCATCGCTAAATAGCACGCCTGAGATCGTTGTATCGCCGCCAATTGAAAGATTACCATTGACCACGACATCACCTGATGTGTCGATCGTATCGAAGTACCCTGCTTGTCCGCGGATCGTGCCGTCAACCGAAAGGTCACCCGCGATATACAAGTCATCCGCAGCGCCCATATCGCCCGGCACTGTCGGCAATGCATTGGTATCGATCGCATTGTATGCCGGCACAGCATCCACGCTGCCGCCGAAGATAAACGTACCTGTTGTGGTCATATCACCTGCAACATTCAGCGCTGATGATGGACGCACACCGATACCAACGTAGTCGCTCGCTATATCTCCGTAGATCATATCACCGATATTGAGTTCGTTCGATGCTGTTGCACTTGATGCATCAATGTCATA
>JAFGJY010000042.1 GCA_016928875.1 Candidatus Omnitrophota bacterium
CGCAATAATTTTTACCGCCAAGGCTCATTGATTCTTTTTTACTTTCTTCAATGGTTTTAATCCAGGCCTTAATGCCGTCTTCGAACTTAAAATAGCCATAGCTCATCCCAGAACAAACCACATCCCTTCCATCACGAATAACATTTATAAATTTTGCTTTTGGTATGCAAGCTTTCCATAATGTTAGAAAATTGCAGTTATGCGGGCTTTTCTCTGCCCATCGCCGCTTTCCTTCGACAACAACCTTCTTCCCTAATAGATCATCAATAAAAACCCCGATCGATCGCTTAATCTCTTCCTGCGAAAAATAGCGTTTAAGATAACGGGGAAATGTATCATTCTTTTGACAGAATAGATAATCATCTAAGATCCTCAATACACGTATAAGCTGTGTCTCTTTATGTCCAACTATGTTCTTATGTTGGTTTAATGTCAAAATAAGCATTGTAGTCCCGCTCCCGGGATACCCTCCGATTATTATCGGATCCGTGCAGTTAATTGCGATCTTGTTTGTTGCTGGGCTTGAACTCATTATATTTTATGTAACAAAAGGAATATTTCTGTTTGTGGAAAACCATTTTTTTTAAGAAAGGAAGACTTATTTTCTTTATCCGTATTCATATAAAGTATATCGAAATCATACTTTTTAAATAATGACGTTAGCTTATGTATTGTCCGATAATACGTATACTCATTTAGATATTCATAATACGTATGCATCCGTATGCCGCGAGATTTGCCAATGAGACCTCTCCATCCTGGCTCTTTGTTGAATCGAAAGAAAGTCGAGAGATATATTTTACGTAATAAATTCTTTGGCAGCCAATGAACAAAGGGAATATGCAGATGAGATTCTTTAATGCAATACTTGCCCGGGAATTCGTGAATACCTATACCCCCGCTTTTCGTGAGCCTCGCCATTTCACTAATGACCGCTTCAATATCCCTTATATGTTCGATGACCTGTTGCGTAAAGATGATGTCAAAGTAACCATCCTGAAATCGTTTTGTTTCCTGCACTGCTAATAATCTTTCGTCCTCATCATATCCTCTTTTAGCCAAAAGCGGCCTGCCATTAGTCAGATAAAGCTCATTTGTATCGACACCGTATGCATTAAAGCCAACTTCAAGTAATCGCGTGACCGTCCGTCCCCTGCCGCACCCCCAATCTAAGATGTTTATTTGATCGCGTGGTTTTATTTGAGCATCACTATACTCACGGATTCTTTGCCATATCCCTGCCTCAACAAGAAATGACCGCATATCCTCTTCGGTAAGTAGATCAGCTTTATTACCCATAGTGCTTTATCTTACACGTACTCGGTATATTTTTCTCTAAGCCGCTGTCCATATTGTGCGCATACTTCATCGATGATCGCATGATATTTTATATCAAGCACGGTTTTATAATGTTGACATTGTTCAATCCGGCCAATAAGTATATCCCGTTCTTTATAGGTCTTCACTGATTCACCGTTCGGATGCCGTATATGTTTAGACATGACATGGCTCATGCAATGTATCTTCCCGGAACGACCCCACAATACGAATAAAGCAAGGTCCGCCGAAATAATATCAAAGAACCACTCCGGCAGATTGCCGATCACCTCACGATTTCTTGCCACACAACTTGATGTATGCCCCGCAAGCATAGGTCCGCCTGAGACATGAGTACGGATCATGTCCTCAAGGGTCAATTCACTCCTGTCATGGGTTATGTGCAGATACGGCTCCCCGTTATTCTCAAATCCATCCCGCTCCACTATTGTATTGTGAAAACACAATGAATATTCAGGATGCGATTCGAGAAAATCAACTTGCCTCTGGACCTTCAAGGGATCGGTCCAGTGATCGTCTCCTTCGCAAAAAGCAATATATTTAGCATTCGTTTCATAACAACGCTCATACAATTTTCTGCGGATCATAGCATTCGTATTCTTGGCTGCCAAAATAAGTTCAATTATTTCCGGATATTTTTGTTTATATTCGATACAGATATCCCGGGTCCGGTCGGTAGAGTGGTCCTCGGCAATTATTAATTTAAGAGAATGATCGGTCTGCTGCATTAAAACGCCATTAATTGCCTTGTGTATATACCGTTCGTGATTATACGTTGGCATATACACAACGACCATGCATTCCCTTGTATCGTTCACCTTATTATGACCTAATCGTTCCATACTGCACAGCACATGCCATTTACACCAAATCCATTACCGTTATAAAATAGATATCGTTTTGAGCCCACGTCAATCACCGCCGGATACGCCTGCATCTTATCGTCAAAATCTTCAGGCCCACATGTTATCCCCGCCTGCCTATCGTTACGCCTCCACACTGTCGGCTGCGCTGCAGAAGCCTCGGCATAACCGATCCGGTAGCTATCAATACCGTCCCTAAAGTCCTCGTTGCCCCGATAACAAAACCACATCTTGAAAGTCCCTCTTTCTTCAATAACCGTGGGACGGGCATTGGCCTCATTTGGCTTTAAGGGATGAATGCACGACAGATTATCTCTATGCCAATCAAGCCCATCCGCGGAATACGCGTATTTGATATGATACACCGATTCCGGTTTCCCATTTACCA
>JAFGJY010000043.1 GCA_016928875.1 Candidatus Omnitrophota bacterium
AGCACGTTGTAACAATCAGAATCACAATTCGAGCCCGGGAACACAATAACTTTACATTTCATACTAACACTCCTTTAACTCGAACGAATAATCCTCGATCACCGGATTGACGAGCAAGCTGTTGCACATTTTCTCCACTTGCGCCTTAGCAGTGCCCTCACTGCCCGCTTCGACATCCATTTCAAAATACCGGCCGACGCGCATTGTCTTGGCACCATCAAAGTTCATCGAATGTAGCGCTGATAGCACGGTTTCTCCTTGCGGATCAAAGACCGATTTTTTTAACGTAACATAGATTTTTGCTTTGTACATTGCCTCTCCTTTTTACTTTCCCAATCCCAAACGTTTAAAGATCACACCGATGTTCTTCGTGTGATACGAATAATCGAATATCTCACGGATCTCTTTTGCAGGTATATACGCTGATACTTTTTTATCGTTGGCTGCGATATCGCGGAAATCCTCGCCGCTCTGCCAGCTCTGCATCGCGCAATCCTGTACGATCTTATAGGCGACCTCGCGGGTAACGCCTTTTTTAATGAGCCGCAGCAATAATCCCTGTGAAAAGACCCGGCCGTTACTCGCTTCGAGGTTGCGGAACATGTTGTCTTTGAACACAACCAAATTCTCAATGATGCCGACCATTTTATCCAGCATGTAATCGAGCGTTATGGTCGAATCAGGGAAGATCACGCGCTCAACAGATGAATGACTGATATCGCGCTCATGCCAAAGCGGAATATTTTCCATTGCCGCTACCGCGTTACCGCGCAAAAGGCGCGCCAGTCCGCATACACGCTCGCAAATGATCGGATTCTTTTTGTGCGGCATTGCGGACGACCCCTTCTGGCCTTTGGTGAATTGCTCCTCGGCCTCGAGTGTTTCTGTCTTTTGCAAATGGCGTATCTCAAGCGCAAGTTTTTCAAGCGAAGAGCCGATGATCGCCAATGTCGAAATATACTCCGCGTGACGATCGCGCTGAATGATCTGGTTCGAGACCGGTTCAGGCTTAAGACCGAGCTTCGCACACACATAGCGTTCGATCTTAGGTTCAATGTTCGCAAATGTTCCGACCGCACCGGAGATCTTACCGTACTGCATGTTCACGCTCGCTGCCTCGAGCCGCTCACGATTGCGACACATTTCTTCATAAAAAAGCGCCATCTTAAGGCCAAAGGTGATCGGTTCTGCATGCACACCATGGCTGCGGCCGACCATAAGCGTGTTCTTGTGCTTCCTCGCTTGTTTGGCAAGCGCTTTGATCAGACGTTGCATTTGTTTCGTAAGGATCGCGGAAGCATCTTTTATCTGCAATGCAAGCGCGGTATCCAACACATCGGACGATGTCATGCCGAAGTGCAGATATTTACCGGGATCACCGACGATTTCAGTGATCGATGTCAGAAATGCGATCACATCGTGTTTGACGGTTTCTTCGATCTTGAGTATCCGTTTCGCATTGACCTTTGCTTTTTTCTTGATCTTGGAAGGAATACCTTTCGGAATATACCCGTAGTGTGCCATTGCATCGGTCGCGGCCAATTCCACGGCAAGCCATGCCTCAAATTTTGCTTGTTCGGTCCAGATTTTCCCCATTTCAGGGCGCGT
This sequence comes from Candidatus Omnitrophota bacterium, assembly GCA_016928875.1. Taxonomy (GTDB): domain Bacteria; phylum Omnitrophota; class Omnitrophia; order JAHJGZ01; family JAFGJY01; genus JAFGJY01. The sequence goes on from JAFGJY010000043.1 coordinate 1,609, forward strand.
ATAACGTTCTATCACGGCGCACACTCCTTCTTTAAAAACACCTCTGCACACTTCTCTTTTTCACCGCAAAGAGAAATTCACCGTAACTCTTTTATTATGAATATGTTATGCATTGGGTAACGGTGGGAACTGCGGTTCAATATGTGCCAATTAAATATAACTAAATACTAAATATAGAAGACATATAGTTAAGAAAGTGATTTTATATACTAAATATGGTGGGTTGTAAAGGGTTTTGTTATGAAAAACAGCTGTCACAAAAGGGGACCGATGAAATCCTGTCCTTGGGATGTGTAAACAATGCTTTTATTGCTCTGCATGATGCAATCGCAGGGACAGGTTTTCAACCTGTCCATACGAACATCGGCCAACCCGACCACGATTGACCCCACACCTACGAGGTGTTTTGCTATCACCCAACACCTCATAAAAAAAGACACCCAAACGGGTGTCTTTTCTATTGTAGTCCCAACGGGATTCGAACCCGTGTTCCATGGCTGAGAACCATGTGTCCTAGACCGGGCTAGACGATGGGACCATTGTACCAAAATAAATGCTACAAGCTGCAAGTCCCAAGCTACAAGTCCCAAAATACACATATTTAAAATCGCCTTTAGGCCCCTAAATATGTATCATGCGACCTGCAGCCTGAAGCCTGCAGCTTGTTTAAAAACTACTCTAAACGATACGTTATCCGACCACGGTTCAGATCATACGGCGTAAGCTCGATCTGCACCTTATCACCACGTAAAATACGAATGAACTTCTTACGCATTTTGCCGCAAAGATGTGCGGTAACGACATGACCGTTCTCAAGTTCCACTTTGAACATGGTGTTGGGTAATACATCCAGCACCTTACCCTCAACCTGGATCATATCATCTTTCGGCATATACCCTTTCCCTTTTCGTGACTGCTTTAAGGTTAATTATTTACGATAATTCTACACAAAAAAACGATGTTTACAAGTGGAATTATACAAATTGTCCTGATTGTAGGGGCGGCCCCATGTGGCCGCCCGGTATTTGTATCCATTCACGGGAGGGCACATAGGCCCTCCCCTACATGCAGGTCATTTTATTGTATTTTCTAGCCGCCCGATTCCCTCTATCTCAACTGCTACGATATCCCCTGTTTTCATCGGCCCCACCCCCGGCGGCGTACCGGTAGAAATAACATCACCCGGCTCAAGGGTCATGATCGATGAAATATATGCAACGAGATGTGGTACCGTAAAAATGAATTGCGCCGTTGATGAATCCTGTTTCACATCACCATTCAAAACTGTACGGATCCTCACATCGTCGGGGCACAAACGAGTTTCGAGCCATGGCCCGATCGGACAGAACGTATTAAATGACTTTGCCCGCGTCCACTGACCGTCTTTTTTCTGAAGATCGCGTGCCGTTACATCATTTAAGCATGTATATCCCAAAATATAGCGCGCGGCCTGCGCCGGTGAAATATTCCGTGCGCGCCGTTTGATCACAAGCGCCAGTTCCGCTTCATAATCAAGCCTACTAACCTGCGGTGGATATATTATTTTCTCCCCCGGCCCGATCACCGTAGTCGGCGGTTTCAAAAAAATGATCGGCTCATCCGGAGCTGCCATCGATAGTTCTGCTGCATGATCACGATAATTAAGACCGACCAAAACCACCTTGGTAGGCAATGTTGGAACGAGCAGTTTCACTTTTGCAAGCGGGACCGATCTTTTTGATACACGGATACGTTCAAACGGTGGTTCTTGTAAGATCTGGACTGCGGCCTCTTTGATAATGCCCCAAAATTCCTTCTTATTATATCTAACACGCGCGATCTTCATTGTTGTTCTTGACCTTCCGCCGCCTGATCTAATGCGGGTTGTGAGAATTTTTGTACGATCACATACAAAAGCTCGATAAACCGTTCGGGCGGTAAGTATCCAGGCTGCTGCATTATTACATCACCTTTATTTGTCATAAAAACAATATTGGGATAGCCCCGCACTTTATACTGGCGAACAAGCTCTTTATTCTTATCTCCATCGATCCGCACGCTCACGAAATACCTGTTGAGTATCGATTGCACTTTGCTGTTCTTCATCGTGTCTTTATCGAGCTTCTTGCACCAACCGCACCATGTCGTACTGAATTCGGCCATCACCAGTTTGTTCTCTTTTTTGGCCTTTGCGATCGCACTCGGTATGCTTGACTCCCATCGATGGACCAATCCCAAGGTCGCGGAAAGCTTCTCCCGTGCCGTCTTCGGCTGCGTCTCTTGCTCCGCTGCCGCCGCTTGCTCGATCACTTCCTTCAGCACGCCGGCCTCTTCACCTTCAATATAGCGTATTTCCTTTACCTCTTCTTTCGCGATCGTGACCTGTGAGCCCGGCAGTTGCAAAACGAAATCACCCATGCCTGTTCGGCGCAGCAGGCGGCCTTCAGCAACGAGCCCGTTCATCAACGCCAGTGAGACATATTGCTCATCTGCTTCAACCGTTTTTTCCGGCGTGCCTATTTGAATATCAGATAGCTTGCTCTCTACCCGTCTGACATGGCGTGACAATTCCTTCGAAAGGATCTCGCGTTTCTCCGGGTCCAATAGATTTTCTATGAATATTTTCAACTCCTGCGGGAAATTCCTTATTTTCTCTCCGTAGTCAATATCTGCATTACGATTAATATAAATGAAAACACATAAAATAACTAAAAGAATAATGATGAAATTTTTCATATGGCCTCCTTGAACATTTAATTTAGCCGATTCCGCAAAACATGATGTCAAACGTGTGTAGGGGCAGCCGCCCACATGTACATCTTCCACGTTCCCTATATCAAGGGAGGGCACATAGGCCCTCCCCTACATGCTAGATTCTTATGTTCACATTATTCTCGCGAATTCCGGCAACGGATCACCGATGAGCGGCCGGGCATATTCAATAAAATCCTGGGTCACGAAATTCCCTCTTACATTGATGAAATGTTCCGGCAGATAATGTTCTACGCCGGCGATCTGTTCGACCGGTACATCGCCATAGTCAACTGCATATGCACCGTGGTCCCTGCGCTGGATCGTCACCATCACACCCGATTTTCCTTCAATCGAGATATCGACCGCGGCCCGACCGACCTCGTATGCCTCTTTTTGATCGACCGGGGAAATATATGCCATTGACATGCGCTGGATGGTGCCCGGTTTGTCATACCGCGCGCGTTGCTTGAACTCTCGTTCGATCGCACGCGCCAATGTCTGGGCCGCACCCTCACAATATACGTGTCCAAAAGAATCATGTAAAATACCGTCGCTCTTTGCCCCGATGCGAACACCTTCAGCATCGCGTATAGTTTCAGAAACGACGATCACCACATAGCCAACTTTATAATACACATCTTTTACATCGGCGATGAACTGCTGCATCGAAAAAGCCCGCTCCGGGAAATACATCAAATGCGGCGCATCCTCATCATACCGTTTACCCAATGCGGCAGCTGCAACAAGCCAGCCTGAATTCCGCCCCATGACCTCGATGATCTTGAACGGGTCGACGAGCTTCATTGCTTGCGTATCGCGGCCCGCCTCCTGAACCGTCTGCGCAATGAACCGTGCGCAACTACCGTATCCCGGACAATGGTCCGTGAACGGCAGATCATTGTCGATCGTCTTCGGTACCGCTATGACCCGCAAGGGATATCCGGCCGTCTCGGCGCACTGCGTTATCTTCAAAGTCGAATCAGCCGTATCATTCCCGCCGATGAGATACACAAAATGAATATCATGCTTATCCAATATCTTGATCACCTTCTGCGTATCATCATCATTCATCTTATAACGACATGACCCCAATGCCGCAGACGGAGTATTGTATAATTTTTTAACGATATCGCGGTCTTGTTTATAGAGGTCCGTAAAATCTTCATTGAGAAGACCAACCACACCGTTCCACATCCCATAAAGATTTTTAATACAGCTATGCTTCGATGCAGCATCTATAATGCCTGCCAATGAACAATTGATCACGGGTGTACAGCCGCCCGATTGCCCGACGATCGCATTTCCTTTGAGCTGAGTCATGAGTACTCCTTAGTTGCTAAACTGCACAAAATAATAATTTCTAATGATTGAGGATATAATGTCATACGTTTTTTGTCGTCCCCGCAAAAGCGGGGATCTATGTCCTTGGATCCTGGCTCTTTGCTTCGCTCCGGCCGGGACGACACAACATATATTAATCCTAATTTTTTTTGTGATGTCTACCCAACCAATTCAACGATCTTCTTCGCCACTTCACCCACGGCAACGAATATCTTATCGCCGCTACGCCTGTCGCGCACTTCTATCGTACCTGACTGAAGGCCCTTATCCCCGATGATGACGTGTATCGGCACGCCGATCAGTTCCGCGTCATTTAATTTAACGCCCATGCGATCATTACGATCATCATAGAGCACATCTATGCCTGCGTCGCACAATGTCGCATATAATTTATCAGCGGCAGCAACGACATCCTCGCTGTTCTGGTTCGCTGTGACGATGCTCACCGCAAATGGCGCGACTGCACGCGGCCAGACCATGCCCTTTTCCTCGTCGTAACTCTGTTCGATGCAGGAAGCAACGATCCGGTTGACCCCTATCCCGTAACACCCCATGATAATATCCTGTTGCTTGCCATTCTGATCAAGATAGGAACTACCGAATGCGTGGGTGTACTTCGTCCCTAATTTAAACACATGCCCGATCTCAAGTGCTGTTTGCAGCATGATTGGCTTCCCGCATTCGGGGCATACATCGTTAGCAGTGATCACGCGCACATCGGCAACCTGATCGATCGTAAGATCACGACCTGGATTTACATTCTTAACGTGTTGATCGGTCTTATTCGCGCCGGTAATAAAATTCTGCATCGATGCCACGGTATGGTCTGCAATTATCATGACCTTGCTCTTAAAACCGATCGGCCCGCTAAACCCTACTTCAGCACCGGTAACTTTCTTGATGGTCTCCTCACCGGCAAGCTGTAGTTTCGATACCTTGAGCTGGCGTGCCAGTTTTGCATCGCATATTTCATGATCCCCGCGCACAAGGCAGGCAACGATCCCATGTTCTGTCTCATATAAAATGGTTTTGACAAATACTGTCGCATCGATCGTAAGCTTTGAGGTCAATTCTTCAATGCTCTTAAGTCCCGGAGTATCAAAATATTCTAATTTTCCCTCTTTGTCTTTACTCCCACCATTTCCGGGTCTCTTACACGCCGCGACCTCGGTACTTGCCGCATACCCACATGCTTTGCATAATGCTACTTTATCTTCTCCGAAATCGACGAGTACCATGAATTCATGCGAAAAGTTACCGCCCATCGGCCCCGGATCGGCCTGTACGATCACATAATCAAGACCGCACCGGTCAAATATCTTTTTATACGCTTCGAACATGATATCATAACTTTTATCGAGACTTGCCGTATCGGCATCGAAACTATATGCGTCTTTCATGATGAATTCTCGCGATCTGATCACGCCAAAGCGCGGCCGCGCTTCATCACGGAATTTTGTCTGTATCTGATACAACGTTTTTGGCATGTCCTTATACGATTTTATATATGCGGTCGCGATCTCGGTTATGATCTCTTCATGCGTCGGACCCAATACATACTCACGGTCCCCTTTCTGCACTTTCATAAG
>JAFGJY010000004.1 GCA_016928875.1 Candidatus Omnitrophota bacterium
CATGCCGGTTGCGATGGAGAAGGAATTGCGTTTTGCTATCCGTGAAGGCGGCAGAACGGTCGGTGCCGGCGTTGTAAGCGAAATCATTGAATAATTGGTCAATTGATTTGTAAGCGAACACGTAGTTGTAGCCGAGAATTCTATGCTCAGCTTTATACGAAATCAGCGGCAGGAAATAGTTGTTGTATATTTGATCTTAGCAGCGGTTTTGATTTTTCGTTGTATTCTATTGACATCAGTAGCACGGGATAAAGACTGGTCAGAAGTTTTAATAGGCGATTGCCAGCGGGACATTGAGCCTGCCAAGGCATTGCTTCAATATGGTTTTTTGGCCGATAGCCTTGAGACACCGGAGGTGCCGGAGATAACAGGCACTCCACTTTATCCTTTGTTTTTAGCAGTATTTTTTCGGTGGTTTAAGGAACCGTTCTTTTACATAGGATTGGCCCAGATCATTTTTAGTATTGTAACTCTCTTGTGCGTTTTCTTGATCGCTAGGTCATTATGGAATGATACAGTCGGATTAATTGCGATAGTTCTTTTGAGCTGTGATATCCCGTCGCATGCGTTTTCTATTTATGTCCATACGGAAACGTTATTTACCTGTTTCATTGTTCTGGCGGTGTTAGCGGGTGTCAGATTGCAATTAAAGGGTAACGTTATACAACAGGGTTTGTTGATGGGATGCGCGATTGCATTAGCTACACTTGTTCGACCGATCAGTTATTTTCTGATAATGCCGGTTATAGCGGGGTTTTTTATTTGGGGGCTTCGGCATCGGATGCGGTCCGGACGATTGGTCCTAATGTTGTTGATGGTCTTTTTGCCGAGCTTGATATTGATCGGTGGCTGGAAGATCAGGAACTTTGTTCATACAGGGAGTTTTCAGTACTCGTATACTAAAGGCGATGTGTTATATTCTCGTGCAATCGACGTGCTTGAGGTTAAGCATAATATTAGTGAATCTCAAGCGAGAGAGCGTTTCGAAGAATTCTTGGGAGATACATCGAAGCTATCGGGACTTGAAAAGAATGACCTCAATTCAAAGATCGGGCTTGAAATAATATTAAAAGATCCGCTTATTTTTTTACGGAATGATTGTGTTGGGCTTTTAAAAATGTTATTTATTCCCAGCGAAGGAAGCTTTTTAGAGATCTTTGGTTGTTTCCCATCGGATAGCGACAACTTTAAAAGTGGCTGTTTGGGAGATTTAACGCGGTTATCTCCTTCAGGATATATGCAAAAATGGCTGGTCAGGCACCCATACCATTTCTTGTTGTTTATTATTTCAATGCTTGGTTTAGGCATTTTTTATAGTGGGGTACTTCTCGGGCTGAAAGATTCATTGAGAGAAGCGGGCGAGCACAGGTGGGCACATTTATTTATTTGGGGTGTCATAGCATATTTTATGATGTTCTCGGCAGGCTCGGCTTGTGCACGATTTCGTATTCCGATCATGCCCTTGTTGGCCGTTTACGCGGGTTACGGGATCTTTAATGTTGTTCAAATCGTTAGAAATATCCAGCAAAAATAATTGCTTTTAAAAAATCGAGGTAACGATGCAAGAAATAATCACTTTAGCGTGTTCAGAGTGTAAGCGACGCAATTATTCTACGCGCAAAAACAAGAAGAATGTGACCGAAAAACTCGAACTTAAGAAGTTTTGTAAGTTTGACCGTAAACACACAGTTCATAGAGAAACCAAGTAGTGTTGATCTAGGCCTGTAGCTCTAATCGGCTAGAGCACCGGTCTCCAAAACCGGGTGTTGGGGGTTCGAATCCCTCCAGGCCTGACTATAAAGGCTAAACCCAACGAGGAAAGGGGCATCATGGCAAACAAGATCATTTCGTTCCTGGAGGAGACAAAAACAGAATTGAAAAAAGTGACGTGGCCGACACGGGCAGAGTTAGTCGGATCAACGACTGTTGTCCTCCTGACGACCATTTTGCTCGCCACGTACATTGGGTTTTTCGATTATTTCTTCTCGATCGCGATGAAATTATTAATTCGTTAAACTGCGGCTCGTAGGATAGGGGAAACGCATTATGAAATGGTATGTAGTTCATACTCAAACAGGTTATGAGAACAAAGTAAAATCGACGTTATTAGCACGTGCTGAGTCAGCGGGCATACAGGAAAAGATTGCCCGCATTTTGATCCCGACCGAAAAAGTAAGTGAAGTAAAAGGCGGAAAGAAGACGGTAACTGAGCGTAAATTCTTCCCTGGGTATATCCTCGTTGAGATGGACCTTACCGATGACACCTGGTATCTTATTAAGAACACGCCGGGCATATCCGGGTTTGTTGGTTCCCGGAATAGGCCGATCCCTCTGTCTGAAAAAGATATAGAGACCGTTTTAAGTCAGGAAGAAGAAAAAAGTAATAAACCTAAACCAAAGACAGAATTTACAGTGGGCGAGAGCGTACGGGTTAAAGAAGGGGCATTTACGAACTTTAACGGTACGATCGAAGAAGTTCATCCCGACAAAGGAAAGCTTAAGGTTATGGTAGTTATTTTCGGTAGGGCAACGCCTGTTGAACTTGAATATTGGCAGGTCGAAAAACTATAAATAAACAGTATAACCACGATAGATAAAGGAAAATAGCTATGGCAAAAAAGATTACAGCTCAAATAAAGTTGCAGATCCCTGCAGGTCAAGCTAATCCAGCACCCCCGGTTGGTCCTGCGTTAGGTCAGCATGGAGTACCGATCATGGATTTCTGCAAACAATTCAATGAAAAGACAAAAGACAAGCAGGGGACAATCCTTCCTGTAGTGATCTCTGTGTATCAAGACAGAAGTTTCAGTTTTATATTAAAAAGTCCTCCGGCTGCTGTTCTGTTAAAAAAGGCCGCAGGCCTTGCCAAAGCCTCAGGCGAGCCAAACAAATTGAAGATCGGGAAGGTGACGCGTGCTCAAGTTGAAGAGATCGCTAAGACCAAAATGGAAGATCTAAATACGGATAACGTAGCCAGTGCCATGCGCATCATTGAAGGTAGTGCAAGAAGCATGGGCATAGAAATAGTTGAGGGGTGAGATCGTGAAAACATTCAGTAAACGGATAAGAAGCGGCAAGGAAAAGTTGGACCAAGAGAAGAAGTATTATACGTTAGAGGAAGCGATCATGCAATTAAAAGCATTTCCTCGAGCAAAGTTCGATGAAACTGTTGAATTAAATTTCAACCTTGGCATTGATCTTAAAAAATCCGAGCAAATGGTTCGCGGGACCGTGTCATTACCCCATGGCACCGGTAAAAAAGTGAGGGTAATTGTGTTTTGCAGAGGTGAAGAAGCACGTGATGCCGAATCAGCTGGTGCGGACCATGTCGGCGCTGAAGAACTGATCGAAAAAGTTGCGGGTGGTTGGCTTGATTTCGATGTTGTCGTTGCTCATCCTGAAATGATGAAAGAGATCAGTAAATTAGGGCGTGTTCTTGGGCCGCGGGGCTTGATGCCCTCTCCTAAGGTTGGAACAGTAACAAAAGATCTCGGTCGTGCTGTAAAAGACATCCAAAAGGGTAAGATTGACTTCAAGAGTGATAAGACCGGTGGCATACATGTGCCGATCGGGAAGGTTTCTTTCACAGCCGAACAAATAAAAGAAAATGCGGAGGCGGTCATAAAAATGGTAAGAGACGCTAAACCGCAGTCAAGTAAAGGTACCTATGTTAAAAGTGTTGCGATTTGTTCGACTATGGGTGCAGGATTCCGTTTGGATGTAGCATCCCTGGGGATTGCAAACTAGTGGATCTAATTAAAGTATAACATACGATAAGCCAGAAACGGTGAGGAGATACAATGCCTAGTCTAGAAAAAGAACTAATGTATAAAGAGATCAAAGAACGATTCGATGGTCGTTCTATCTTTTTTTCAAGCTTCGATCGGCTCAATATCGTTGATTTTGAAGACTTGAGAAAGAGTGTACGTGCTGTTAAAGCAAAGGGCTATGTGGTGAAAAAGTCTTTGGTGAAGCGTTATCTTGATGAGATCAACGTGACCGGCTATAACGGCTTGCTTGACGGTGCTTTATTTCTTACGATATGTGAAACAGAACCACAAAAGGTCTCCAAGGCCCTTGCAAATTTTGCGAAGTCAAAAGAGAATTTTATCCTCAAAGGGGCATATATCGAAGGAAGTCTTAAAGATAAGAATTTCGTAGATGCTCTCTCCAAGCTACCTTCTCGCGAACAATTGCTCGGCAATTTGGTGTGTAGTATGAAAGCGCCGATCACCAATTTTGTCTTTGGCCTCAATGCGATCCTTAGGAATTTTGTAGTGGTCGTAAATGAAATAAAGAAACAAAAAGAAACTCAAGCTGGATAAAATTAATAAAATATAAACAGGAGGGTTTAAGATGACAGAAGAAGTTAAAGTTGAGGAAACAAAAGCAGCGGTTGAATTACCTGAAAAGTTACAAAAGATCATGACCAGCATTGAAGGACTGAGCGTTGTCGAACTTGCAACCTTGGTCAAAGCGCTCGAAGAAAAATTCGGTGTTTCTGCGGCAGCAGCAGTTGCCGTTGCAGCTCCCGTCGCAGGTGCGGCAGCTGGTGATGCAGGTGCGGCAGCCGAAGAGAAAACAACGTTTGATGTTGTGCTTAAGGCGGCTGGTGATAAAAAGATCCAGGTCATTAAAGAGATCAGAGCGATCACTAACCTCGGTCTTAAGGAAGCCAAAGATCTGGTAGACGGCGCTCCGAAGACGATCAAAGAAGGAGCAAGCAAGGAAGAAGCTGACAAGATCAAGAAAGCTGTTGAAGGAGCCGGTGGCACAGTCGAAATAAAATAATTTCGAAGCGGCCAACATTACGAATCATTTTTATTCCACAACAAACAGGAATAAAAAAGTAAGAAAGGTAACAGCATGACTGTTAAAGAAATAAGAGACTTCTCCAAAATACCGGATTGTATGGAGTTGCCGAATTTCGTTGAGTTGCAGACGGATTCGTACAAACAGTTCTTGCAAACCGGGGTAAGTCCTAAAAAGAGAAAACGTCAAGGTCTTGAAGCTGTTTTTCAAGAATGCTTTCCTATCGATAGTTTTGATGGGACATGCAGGCTTGAATATGAAAGTTATGAACTGGGGAAACCGAAATATTCCATCGCAGAATGCCATAAACGAGCGATGACGTATGCTGCACCCCTTAAAGTAAAATTGCGCCTTATTCGTCAAGGGGAACAAAAAGAGCAGGAAGTCTATATCGGTGAATTGCCGCTTATGACTCCCACTGGTACGTTCATTATAAACGGGGCCGAGAGGGTTGTGGTCAGCCAATTGCACCGTTCGCCGGGAGTATCCTTCGAAGAGAGCTTACATGCTACGTCGGGGAAGAAAATTTATTCTGTGAGGATCATTCCTTACCGTGGGGCATGGGTTGAATTCGAAGCTGATCCTACGAGCGGAGTATTATATGCTTATATAGACAGGCGTAAGAAGATTCTTGCAACCGTTTTGTTACGGGCCGTGGGTTTTTCCAGCAGTCTAGATATTCTAACGCCGCTTTATGAGATCGAAACCATAACGAATCTTGAAAGAGCATCCTATAAAGCGTTGACCGGAATGCCGCTGGCCGTAGAAGTTTGTAATCAAGCCGGTGATGTAATTGCCAAGGCCGGATCAAAGCTCGATAAAGACATTCTTGAAACATTCATCAATAACGGTGTTTCCGAGATCAAGATCGCGAAGATAACCTATGAGGATGAGCTTATCATCAATACTCTTGAGCGTGATCCTTATACCACTAAAGAAGAAGCACAGCTTGCCATTTATAAACGGCTTCGTCCGGGTGATCCTCCTACGGTTGAAAGTGCCGAGGACTTGATTTTCAAGCTTTTCTTTGATGCACAACGATATGATTTGGGAGATGTCGGTCGATTTATGCTCAATCGCAAATTAAGTACAGATTTGCCTGAAGAACAGGTGACCTTGGGAGCACATGATTTCATTAAGGCTGTCAACGGTATCCTTAAATTGCGTAACGGAGATATTGAAGTCGATGACATTGATCATCTAGGAAACAGACGTGTTCGTTCCGTGGGAGAACTTTTGCTCAATCAGTTCCGTGTTGGGTTGGCACGTATGAAGCGTTCAGCGCTTGAACGTATGTCGATCTACAGCATGGATTCTGTTATGCCGCATAACCTTATCAATCCTAAACTTGTTTCAGCATCAATTAAAGATTTCTTTGGCAGAAGCCAATTATCGCAATTCATGGACCAAACAAATCCGCTTGCCGAACTCACTCATAAGCGCCGCTTGAGCGCTTTAGGGCCTGGTGGTTTGTCACGTGAACGTGCCGGTTTCGAAGTGCGCGACGTTCATCCGTCACACTATGGTCGTATTTGTCCGATCGAAACACCGGAAGGTCCGAACATCGGATTGATCGCATCATTGAGCACCTTTGCACGTGTAAGCAAAATGGGCTTTTTGGAAACTCCGTATCGTAAGGTCGTAAATGGCCGGGTGACAGAGCAGATCGATTATCTGAGCGCTGATATGGAAACGGAATATCATATTGCTCAGGCAAATGCAAAGATCGATGGCCACGGCAATCTTGTAGAAGACCGCATCATTTGCCGGTTTAAAGGGGACTATCCATTAGTTACTCCGGATCGGATCGATTATATGGATGTCTCTGCCAAGCAGCTCGTCAGTGTTGCTGCGGCATTAATTCCGTTCCTTGAACACGACGACGCGAACCGTGCTTTAATGGGTTCGAACATGCAACGTCAAGCAGTTCCTCTTCTTGAGACCGAAGCGCCGTTTGTTTCTACGGGCGTTGAGCAAAAGGTCGCAAAGGATTCTGGAGCGACGGTCGTTGCAAAAGCCAAAGGAACAGTGCAATATGTCTCGGGTGAGGAAGTCATCATCGATGATATGTCATATAAGTTGAAGAAATTCGAACGGTCGAATGCAGGCACCTGTCTTAATCAACGACCGATCGTCAGTGTCGGGCAGAAGGTCAAACGTGGAGAGATCGTTGCGGACGGGGCTGCTACAAAGGATGGACAGCTAGCGCTCGGTCGTAATATCTTGGTCGCGTTCTTACCCTGGCGGGGATACAACTTTGAAGATGCGATCGTCGTCAGTCAAAAATTGATCAGAGAAGATACGTATACATCGATCCATATCGATGAATTCGAGATCGAGGCTCGCGATACGAAATTGGGTAATGAAGAGATCACCCGTGATATTCCGAATGTAAGCGAAGAAGCCCTTAAGAACCTTGATGATGAAGGTATCGTACGCATTGGGGCAGAGGTAAAACCCGGGGATATTCTGGTCGGGAAAGTGTCGCCAAAAAGCGAGACCGAGCTTTCACCTGAAGAGAAGCTTTTACGGGCGATCTTCGGTGAAAAAGCAGGGGATGTGCGTGACGCGTCGCTAACGGTACCTCCGGGTGTCGAAGGTATAGTGGTCGATGTGAAGGTCTTTGCGCGCAAAGAGACCAAGGCGAAGACGCGTGAAGAAAAACGTCAAGAGCTCAAGGAAATCGACGAGATCAAGAAATCGTATCAGCAGCGTATCGATGTTCTGCGCCGCGAACGTTTCAATAAACTTTCTGCGCTTTTGCTCGGGCGGAAGATATCAGAGAACCTCGTTGACGAAGTATTGGGCGATATTTTGATCAAGGCCAATACGCGTATAGATAAAAAAGACCTGAAAAAACTCGAGAAATGTGACTGGGAATCAATCAGGATCGACGAGGATCCGGCACTTGAGGAAAATATCCGCAGGATGGCACGGGTTTGGAGCGATGAGATCGATGAGCTGGTCGAGGGGCGTGCGCGTGAGATCGATCGTGCTAAAAAAGGCGATGAGCTTCCTCCGGGAGTGATCAAACGTGTGGTCGTTTATGTCGTTTCAAAGAAGAAATTGCAGGTCGGCGATAAAATGGCCGGTCGTCACGGTAATAAAGGTGTGATCGCCAAGATATTACCGGAAGAGGATATGCCATTTCTTGAAGATGGTACGCCAGTCGAGATCATACTCAATCCACTTGGCGTGCCGTCACGTATGAACGTCGGGCAGATCCTTGAGACACATCTGGGGTGGGCTGCAAAGGCCTTGGGGTATCAGGCGATAACTCCCGTTTTCTCAAGTTTGAGTGAGCATGAGATCAAAAAAGAACTTCATAAGGCCGGTTTACCGGAAGACGGTAAAGCCATACTTTTCGACGGTAAGACGGGAAACCGTTTTGATCAAAGGGTCACCTGTGGGTTCATTTACATGTTGAAATTGAATCATCTTGCTGACGATAAGATCCATGCGCGTTCGATCGGGCCTTATTCACTCGTTACGCAGCAACCGCTGGGCGGCAAAGCACAGTTTGGCGGACAGCGGTTTGGTGAAATGGAAGTCTGGGCGCTCGAAGCATATGGCGCTTCATATGCACTGCAAGAGCTGTTGACCGTCAAAAGTGACGACGTGATCGGCAGAACGAAAGTTTATGAAGCGATCGTCAAGGGTGAAAATGCGTTGCATCCCGGGACGCCTGAGTCTTTCAACGTGCTCGTTAAGGAATTGCAGAGCTTGGCGCTTGATGTTCGAGCTGAAAAGATACAGCCGTTACACAGAGAAGATAAAGTAAGCAAAAGTAAGCCTGATAAAAAAGACAAAGAGGCTAAGGCAGCAAAACTGGCTCTTTAATGAACATAAATAAATATCAATAAACAATACCAACGCGAGAAGAGGTTGTTTATATGAAAGATAGAATAAATATTTTCGATACTGTTTCAATTCGTATTGCTGCTCCTGAAGTAATCCATTCATGGTCAAAGGGCGAGGTGAAAAAACCGGAAACGGTGAATTATCGTACGCTTAAACCGGAAAAAGACGGATTGTTTTGCGAAAAGATCTTTGGGCCGACACGTGACTGGGAATGTAGCTGCGGCAAATACAAAAAGACGAAGCACAAAGGTATTGTGTGCGATCGTTGCGGCGTTGAAGTGACGCAAAGCAGGGTTCGCCGCGAGAGAATGGGGCATATTAATCTTGTAACGCCCGTCTCGCATATTTGGTTTTTCAAGACCATGCCTTCACGTATCGGTAATTTGCTTGACCTGAGCGTGCGTGCACTTGAAAAGGTCTTGTATTACGAAGAATATATCGTTATCGATCCGATGGCCACACCGCTTAAAGAGAAGGACCTGCTTTCAGAAGACGAATATCAGAAGTTAATGGAAGAATATGGTGCTGGCAGTTTCATAGCTAAGATGGGCGCTGAGGCGGTCAAGGACTTGTTAGCGAACCTTGATCTTGAAAAGCTTGCCGGGAAATACTCGCGGCAGTTGAAAACATCGAAATCAAAGCAAGCCAAAGCACGTGCGGCAAAGATACTAAAGATCATCGAGCAATTTAGAAGTTCAGGTAATAAACCGGAATGGATGATCCTCGATGTTGTACCGGTTATTCCGCCAGATCTTCGCCCGCTCGTTGCATTAGATGGCGGCCGTTTTGCTACCAGTGACCTGAACGATCTTTATCGCCGGGTCATTAATCGCAACAATCGTCTAAGAAAGTTGTTAGACCTGAAAGCGCCGGATGTCATCATCCGAAATGAAAAACGCATGCTCCAGGAAGCGGTTGATGCGCTTTTTGATAACGGTCGGCATGGGCGTCCTGTTTTAGGTGCAGGGAATCGTCCTTTAAAATCATTAAGTGATATGCTCAAAGGTAAACAAGGACGTTTTCGTCAGAACTTGCTTGGAAAACGAGTTGATTACTCCGGACGTTCGGTCATCGTTGTTGGACCGGAACTCAAACTTCATCAATGCGGTTTGCCAAAGAAAATGGCACTTGAATTGTTTGAGCCGTTTATTATCAAGAAATTACGTGAGCGTGGGCATGTTCATACGATCAAATCAGCGAAGAAGATGGTAGAAAAGGTGAAGCCCGAAGTGTGGGACATCCTTGAGGAGGTTATCACTGAACACCCGGTAATGCTTAATCGTGCTCCGACATTGCACCGTTTAGGGATCCAAGCGTTCGAACCAACCTTGATCGAAGGGAAAGCGATCCGCATCCATCCGTTAGTATGCGCTGCGTTCAATGCTGACTTTGACGGCGACCAAATGGCGGTGCACGTGCCGCTTTCAACTGAAGCACAGATGGAATGTAAGATATTGATGTTAGCACCCAACAACATTTTTTCGCCTTCTAATGGTAGGCCGATCGCAACGCCGTCGCAGGACATTGTGTTAGGCGTATATTATCTCACGAAAGCAAAAGATAATTTACAGGGTCATGGACTTAGGTTCCCGAGCCCAGAACAGGTCATTACCGCATATTTGGATGACGAGGTAAAACTTCACACAAAGATCAGCTTGATGCTCAAGAGCGGTGAGGTGATCGAAACCACGGTGGGACGTGTTCTTTTTAACGAAGTTTTGCCGTCCGACTATAAATTCGTTAATGAGATCGTTGATAAAAGTAAATTATCACAGATCATATCAGAGTGTTACCGTAGTTTTGGTCATACGCGGGTCATTGAATTATTGGATGCTCTTAAACAATTGGGGTTTGAAGAAGCAACTAAAGCTGGCATTTCGATAGCCATTGATGACATTCGCATACCACAAGCCAAAGTCGATTTTCTCAATGAGGCAGCAGAAAGCGTTAATGAGATCGAAGAACAATATCAGAACGGTCTGATAACCAATGGTGAGCGGTACAATAAGGTGATCGATATATGGACCCATATCACCGACCGCGTTTCAGATCGTTTGTTCGAGGAATTAGATCCTTTCAATCCGATTTTCATGATGGCAGATTCTGGCGCGCGTGGTTCAAAACAGCAGATTCGTCAGTTGGCTGGTATGAGAGGTCTTATGGCGAAACCATCGGGTGAAATTATCGAAAGCCCAATCACATCGAACTTTAGAGAAGGATTGACTGTGCTTGAATACTTCATTTCGACTCACGGAGCACGCAAAGGATTGGCTGATACGGCGCTCAAGACCGCTGATTCGGGGTATTTGACACGTCGTTTGGTCGACGTTGCACAGGACGTTATCATTACTGAAGAGGATTGCGGAACGTTAAACGGCATTACGCTTGAACCTGTTTATGAAGGCGAAGAAATAGCAGTTTCTCTGAAAGAACGTATTGTTGGGCGTATCGCGCTTGATAATATCGTCGATATTGTCTCAGACGAGATCATCGTTGATATCGGTGAGGAGATCGATGAGATTAAGGCTGAACGTATTGAAAATGCGGGCATCGAACGTTTACGCGTTCGTTCACCACTTTCTTGCGAAGCTAAAAAAGGTATTTGCCGTAAATGTTATGGCAGGAATCTTGCATCCGGCAGATTGGTTGATTTCGGTGAAGCAGTGGGTATCATTGCCGCGCAGTCGATCGGTGAACCCGGTACGCAGCTGACAATGAGAACCTTTCACATCGGGGGAACGGCATCACGTGTCATCGAACAATCATATTTCAAGGCACGTAATAACGGTATCTTGAAATATCACAATCTAAAGACTGTCATGAATAAACGCAATGAGATCATCGTACTTAATCGTAATGGTAAGGTTTCATTAGTCAATGAACATGGCCGCGAACTTGAATCGTATACATTGCCTTCCGGTTCGATCCTATCGTATAAAGAAAATGAAACGATCAAGAAGGGAGACATTTTCGTTAAATGGGATCCGTATACAGTGCCGATTCTTTCGGAAGTTTCCGGGTACGTTCGCTATGAAGATATCAAAGAAGGCGTGACCATGCAGGAAGAGACTGACTCGACAACCGGCTTGGTCGAGCGCGTTATTATGGAACACAAAGAGGATTTGCATCCGCAGATCATTTTGACCGGTGAGAACAACGAGGTTGTCGCGTTCTATCCGATCCCGTCCGGCGCGCATATCGTGGTCAAAGAAGGTGTTTTTGTCGAAAGCGGAAGTTTGATCGCCAAAACACCTCGTAAGACCGCTAAGACGAAGGATATTACTGGAGGCCTTCCGCGTGTGGCAGAGCTTTTTGAAGCACGAAAACCGAAAAGCCCTTCGATCATCAGTGAGATCGATGGCGTGGTCGAATTCGGCGAGGTGGTCAAGGGACAACGAAAGATCATTGTAAAAAGTTCTACGGGGATGACCAAAGACTATCTTATCCCGCATGGCCGTCACCTGAACGTTTACAAGGGTGACCATGTCAAAGCCGGTGAACCGCTTATCGATGGCCCAGTCGTCCCGCAAGACATCTTGCGCGTGAGCGGGGAAAAGGCGTTACAGGAATATCTGGTTGAAGAAGTTCAGGCAGTGTATCGTTTACAGGGTGTTAAGATCGATGACAAGCATGTTGAGACGATAGTCCGACAAATGCTTAAAAAGGTCAAGATAGAAGAATCAGGTGATACTGAATTTCTTGAGGGGACTCAAGTTGATAAAGTGAGATTTCAAGAGGCCAACGAAAAGATGATCAAGAAAGGCAAGCAGCCGGCTAAGGCTGTGCCGGTTTTGTTAGGTATTACAAAAGCTTCTTTAAGCACAGATAGTTTTATTTCAGCGGCAAGCTTTCAAGAGACGACCAGAGTTTTAACCGAAGCTGCGTCGGCTGGCAAGCAAGATGAATTAAGCGGCTTGAAAGAGAACGTGATCATGGGGCATTTGATCCCAGCAGGAACGGGCTTCCATCATCATTATCAATTTGATATTAACATCGAACGCCCGGAAGGGTATGAAGAGCAGGGATCTGCCGAGTCAAATGCAGCACCATCTGAAGAGGCGGAGGCTCCGGCGGAATAGTTCGTTAACGAATAAGAACAGGTGAAAGGAAATATTGTATGCCGACGATCAATCAGCTTATTAGAAAAGGGAGAAAAAAAATAAAGAACAAAACAAAAGCCCCGGCTTTGGACAAATGTTCTCTGAAAAGAGGCGTGTGCTTGATAGTACGGACGCAAACTCCCAAGAAACCAAATTCTGCGTTGCGCAAGATCGCACGTGTGCGGCTGAGCAACGGGCAGGAAGTGACGGCGTATATACCTGGTATCGGACATAATTTGCAGGAACACTCGATTGTCATGGTGCGCGGCGGCCGCGTTAAGGACCTTCCTGGTGTACGCTATCATATCGTACGTGGCAAGATGGATACTGCAGGGGTTGAGAACCGCAAGAATTCTCGTTCTAAATATGGAGCGAAAAAGCCAAAAGGATAAAAGAAGTAAGCAAAGAGATCCAACATAAATTAAGGAGGAGAGGAATTGAGACGTAGAAGAGCACCTAAGAGAAAGATCTTACCGGATCCGAGATATAAGAATCTCTTGGTTTCAAAATTTATGAATATCATTATGCGCCAGGGCAAAAAATCGGTTGCCGAAAGTATCATTTACGGTGCATTCGATGTTCTAAAGGAGCAGACCAAGAAAGACGCGCTGGAGGTCTTTAAGCAGGCGATTGAAAATGCTCGTCCGTTGTTAGAGACCAAATCACGCCGTGTTGGTGGTGCTACGTATCAGGTCCCAGTCGAAGTGAAACCGGAGAGAGGCCAAACATTGGCGTTACGTTGGATCCGTGACTATTGTCGCGGGAAGCGTGGAAAACCAATGCGGCAGAAGCTCGCCGAAGAATTGCTCGATTGTTATAACAAGACCGGTACGACCATCAAAAAGAGAGAAGACACTCACAAAATGGCTGAAGCGAACAGGGCATTCAGTCATTATCGTTGGTAAAAGAAACATCCATAGATGATTGATTAGCGAATAATATCACGATCGATCGCGACTGTTGTGTGTGATCGATCGTTTGATTGAGAACGAAATTATTATTATATTAAAGGAGATAGATCAAAAGAAGATGGCTGCGAATGAATACGCTTTAAATAAGATCAGGAACATAGGGATCGCCGCGCATATCGATGCCGGAAAAACGACTACCACGGAAAGAATTTTGTACTATACCGGCAAGTCGCACAAGATCGGTGAAGTCCATGATGGTAATGCTACGATGGACTGGATGGAGCAGGAGCAAGAACGTGGTATTACAATTACCTCTGCCGCAACGACATGTTTTTGGCAAGATTGCAAGATCAACATCATTGATACTCCGGGACACGTTGATTTTACCGCTGAAGTTGAACGCTCATTAAGAGTATTAGATGGTGCGGTCGCGGTTTTTTGTGCAGTTGGTGGTGTTGAGCCTCAATCCGAGACGGTGTGGCGTCAAGCTGATCGGTATCATGTACCGCGCATAGCGTTCGTCAACAAGATGGACCGTATCGGTGCGGATTTTGAGAAGGTCGTCGAACAGATGAAGACTCGTTTGCATGCCAATCCGATTGTAGTGCAGATGCCTATCGGGAAAGAAGACGGTTTTAGAGGTGTTATAGATATCGTTCGTAGAAAAGCCTATATGTATAATGACGATCTTGGCGTGAAGATCGATATCATTGAAATTCCTGATGAATTTAAGGCAGATGTTGAGAAACGGCGAGAAGATCTTATCGAACAAGTTTCCGAAGAGGTCGAGTCGCTTATGCATAAATTCATCGAAGGCATAGAGCCGTCAATAGAAGAACTCGTTGCCGGGATACGTGAAGCTACTGTCAGCGCTAAGATCGTGCCCGTATTGTGCGGGTCAGCGTTCAAGAACAAAGGCGTGCAGCGTTTGCTTGATGCGGTCGTCGATTATTTGCCGTCTCCGGTCGATGTACCGGCGATCATGGGCATCAATCCGTATACTGACCATGAGATCGCGCGCAAACCGGCGATCGATGAACCATTTTGCGCGTTGGCCTTTAAGATCGCTGCTGATCCGTATGTGGGAAAACTTACATATTTTCGTGTATATTCCGGGAGTGTTGAAGCGGGAACTGTTTTGATCAATTCAAGAACGGATAAGAAAGAAAAGTTGGGTCGTATCCTTCAGATGCATGCTAATAAGCGCGAGGAACTTGATAAAGTTGAAGCTGGCAATATTGCTGCAGGCATTGGTTTTAAAGATGTGAAGACCGGGGATACGATCTGTGCTACGAACAGTCCGATCGTGCTTGACTCGATGAAATTCCCGGAACCAGTTGTTTCTATGGCTATTGAACCGAAGACCAAGGCAGATCGCGACAAACTTGCTTTGGCCCTGCAACGGCTTGCAGATGAAGACCCGACGTTTAAGATCAGTTCAAATGCAGAGACAGGGCAGACCCTAATTTCTGGTATGGGTGAGCTCCATTTGGAAATTCTCAAAGATCGATTATTACGTGAATTTAGTGTTGATGCCAATGTTGGAAGGCCACAAGTTGCTTATAGAGAAACAGTTACGAAAAAGGTTGAAGCTGAGGCAAAATTCATTAAACAAACCGGAGGCCGTGGGCAATATGGCCATTGTGTCATCGAACTTGAGCCCCTGGAAAGCGGTAAAGGGTTTGAATTTGAAAATAAGATTGTTGGTGGGGTGATACCACGTGAGTATATACCAGCCGTGCAAGCTGGTGTCAAGGATGCGTGTCAGAACGGTGTATTGGCGGGCTATCCTGTCGTTGATGTGAAGATAACCTTGACGGATGGGTCGTTCCACGAAGTCGATTCATCTGAAATCGCTTTTAAAGTGGCAGGATCTATTGCGTTTAAAGATGCGATGAAAAAAGCTTCCCCGGTATTATTGGAACCTGTTATGCAGATTGAAGTTACGGTTCCTCCGGAATACATGGGAGATATCATGGGAGATCTGAGCGCGCGTCGTTGTAAGGTCGATATGATGGAAGACCGGGCTGGGGCTAAGATCATCCGCGGATTGGTACCGCTCTCTGAAATGTTTGGTTATGCAAATGCGATACGCAGTCTGTCGCAAGGAAGGGCTAATTACTCTATGGAACCAAAATGCTATCATGAGGTTCCAAAGAGCTTGGCTAAAGAGCTGATAGAAGGCAAAGCGTCGTAGGTTTTTCAACCGAAAACTAGCCAGAATTTAATATTGACAAAGTCTAAAGATTCCATAAAATAAGTGTTCTTTTATTTGATCTTAACACTTAAAGAGTATGTGTACTAATACTATAGGATTGTCTTTTAACCAAGGGGGTAAGAGATGGCTAAGGAAAAATTTGAACGTACAAAACCGCACGTTAACATAGGGACAATTGGTCACGTAGACCATGGAAA